>JAFEBC010000032.1 GCA_018266095.1 Deltaproteobacteria bacterium | reverse complement strand
GTCTACATCTTCGTGCTCGAGTCGTTCCTGTGGGCCACGCCCAAGGGCCTGAAGACGTTCAAGATGGACGCGGTGAAGGCCGAGCACACGAAGGTGCTGGCGTTCAACCAGGGCTTCTACAACCTGGGCCTGACGGCGGGCCTCGTGTGGGCCTTCGCGGGCGCGCCCGAGCAGTTCATGGCGCGCGCGACGTTCTTCCTGGCGACGGTGGCGGTCGCGGGCGTGATCGGAGGCCTGTCGGCGGCGCGCAGCATCCTCTTCGTGCAGACGGTGCCCGCGGTCCTGGCGCTCGCGTTCCTGTATCTGTAGCGCGGGCGGGCGCGGGCCGTCGCGGCGGGGCGTTCCGTCAGCGCCGGTACCACATCGGCTTCTTGAACAGCTTGTCGGCGGCGTCGAGGTTCTGCTCCACGGACGCGAAGCGATAGATGGTCTCGCCATCCGGGCGCACGCGCCGCAGCGTGTGCGGGAGCTGCGTGGCGCCCACGAACTTCCAGTCGTCGAAGTACACCTGCGTCGGCTGGAACTCGCCGGCGCGCTCGGGCTCGGGGCGCTCCTCGACGAGATCGATGCGCACGGGCAGCGCGGTCTTGGCGTCGAACCAGATGAAGTCGCCGTTCGGCGACTTGAGGATGTCCAGCACGCGGCCGTCCTTCGTCTCCGTCTTCTCCATCGTGAGCTGGTCGAGCGGCATGATCAGCGCGGGCTGGTAGAGCGCCGCGAGCCGCGACACCTCGGCGCGCTCGGCCGCGCGCAGCCTGCGCTTCTTGCCCTTGACCGGCTGCACCCAGGCCGACTTCCCGTCGAAGGTGCGGCGCAGCTTTCCGTCCTGCGTCAGCCACACCTCGCGGGCCTTGCCGGGCGCCTTCCACCACACCTCCACCTGCGCCTTCACCGGCACGCCGCCCGTGGGCGTGAAGTCGACCTCGCCCGAGGCCTTGCGCGTCTGCAGCGCCGTGAACGACGGGCCCCCGATCGACGCGAGGTACCGCGCGACCACCTCCGACGCGACGGTCTTCACGGCAGGCTTGCTGTCGGTGTGCTCGCTCTTGCCGGTGGCGTGCGCCGGCTTCTTCTTGGCCCACGCCGGCGCCGCAGTGAGGAGCAGCGCGAGCACCCAGTGCAGCTTCACGGCGGACGTCATGGACCCCTCCGAGCTGGCACCGACTCTAGCTCACTTCGCCGCAGCCGGTTCTGCCGCCGTGGCCGCCGCCGCGGCCGAGTGCGCGCGGCCCCAGGGCGTGAGCCAGAACACGAGCCCGTTCAGGTCCGCGATCTCGAGCGCGATGAAGCCGTCCGCGAACGTGAGCGACCCGTTGGTGCGCAGCGTGCGAGCGCCGAGCGTGAGCGCGAAGCGGTCCTGCACGCCGGCCAGGCGGACCTCGGCGCCCACCTCCGGGCCGATCTCATTCTGCCAATGGAAGGCGAGGCGCGGGCCCACACCGAGCGAGAGGCCGAACAGGTGCAGCGTGGGACGCAGGCCGACCACCGTGTTGAACCGCGCGCGCGCGTGCTCGTAGTCGACCGCCTGGAAGATCGTCGGGACGGACACCACGTCGCTGAACCACCACTCGGGCTCGACCCACGAGAGCGCGATGCCGCCCTTGGCGACGTCCAGCGCCAGGCGATACGGGATGAGGTGCGCCGCGAAGCGCGTCCACGAGCGCAGCCTCGGCACGTCGTCGCCCGGGACGGTCGAGGGATCGCGGTCGAGGCTGGGGAACGGCTGCTTGGAGAGCATGCGCCGTGTGACCACCTCGCCAGCCGACACGGCGGTGAGCACGCCCTCGGAGGTCGGCGTCGAGCTCTGGCCCAGCTCGATGGAGGCGGCGCGATCGAGCGTGCGTTGCACCATCGTGTTCCACCAGCGTCCGCGATCCTTGATCACGGCCTTCATCGACTGGTCGCTGGGGCGATAGCCGTTCGCGTCGAGCGCGGCGAGGAACTCGTCGAAGGTGAGATCGACGAGGCAGAGCGCGTCGGCGTCGTCGTGCGTGCACGGCTTGCGCTTGGAGGTCGCGGCCCGCAGCACTGCGTCGAGCGGATCGTTGAGCAGCCGCAGCCCGAGATCGTCGAGCCAGCGCCACTCGGCCGACGCCAGCACCCGATCGGCGTCGGCCTGCACCTGCATCGAGGCCTCGACCTCCAGGCGCGCCAGCCGCGGCAGCACCGCCATCGCGCGCTCCGACTTGACCACGCCAAGCACGGTCATCAGATGCTGCATCGCGGCGCCCAGGCAGCGCTGCGTCGCCTCGGAGCGGACCTTGAGCGTGCTGGGCGCGTCGGCGCGGCGCTCCGCGAGCGGGAACGGATGATCGTAGGGGTCCTGCGCCTGGCAGAGCTGCGCCGCCATCTGCCGCACGCCATCGTAGACGCCCGCGTAGTAGTCGTACTCGCGCAGCGGCCGGTCGAGGAAGCCCGCGAAGTTGCCGAGCTGGGAGCCGGCGAGCGGCGCGAAGCGCGTCGACAGCGCGAGGCTGCGCTCGGCGGTCGCCTCCTTGCGCAGCGCCAGCGCGTCGGCGCGCACGGCGTCCGCCCTCGACGAGAGGCGGCGCAGATAGGGCACGAGCTCGCCCACGCCGCCCAGCGTCTGCCAGCGCCAGGACACGAGCCGCTGCGCCTCGCTGATGGGCACCGCGGGCGGCATCACCTGCGCGGCCTGCACCGCGGGGTCGAGCAGCAGCGCCTCCACGCGCTCGCCCACGGACGCGAGCGTGTCCGGGCTGAACAGCTCGCCGTACTCGAGGCCCGCGATCGTCTCGCGCGCGTTCTCGGTCTCCAGCGCCAACGCCGACGAGCCGCTCTTGGACAGGCCTTGGAGCCGCCGGTCCACCAGCGCGTTGGTGAACGCGGCCGTGTCGCGCACCAGCTCGGGGGTGAGCTGCGCCGTCTGCAACAGGGCCTCGCGCAGCCTCTGCGCGCGCTTGTCGCTCAGGGAGCGCCACAGCGAAGGCGCCACCTCGTCGGAGAGGAAGAGCTGCGCGGCCGCCGCGAAGCGCACCCGGTCCCGGAAGATGGGGAGGAACGCGAGCCGCTCGTCCGAGTCGAGCGTCTGGTCCTGCAGCGCTTCGCGGGTCCGCTGCCGCACGGCGGGGCCCAGCAGGCCGCCGACGAAGGTCGCCACCTCGAGCAGCTCGTCGGTGCCCCAGCGCTTGGGAGACCTCTCCAACAGCGCCTCCAGCTCGGGCACGGTGGCGCCGTTGCTCGCGTCCGCGCACTGCGTGAGCAGCCTGGCCGAGGCGTCGTCACCGAGCGTGCCCGCCTTGCGCGTCGAGCACAGGCTCAAGACCGCCCCGCGATGGAGCCTCGCCTCGTCGGGCCGCGCGCCATCCGGCAGCTCGAAGTCCTCTGCTGGTGGCGGCGCGAAGCGCCACAGCCGCGCCAGCCGCGCATGCACCGTCGAGAGATGGGCGAGCGTCAGCGCGTTGTCGCGCAGCACGTTGGAGATGCTGCGGTTCCAGTTCTCGCGCACGATGGCGCGGCGCAGCTCCTCGTTGCGGGCGGTGGCGATCAGGTCGCCGAACAGGCGCAGCGTGCCGCCCAGCCCTTCCGCGCTGGCGGGCGCCTGCGGTGGCTCCTCCGGCTGCAGCCTGCGCACGTCCGGATCGACGAAGCCGTACGTGATGTTGTTGCTCTTGGCCTGCGGGTCGGACTCCGCGAGATCGATGGCCAGCCCGATGGGCGCGTTGTCGAACACGCCGCCGTCCACGTACATCCGCTTGCAGAGCTGGAGCTTCTTGCCGGGTTGCCGCGGCAGGCTTTTGCACGAGAGCCCGGGCGGCTGCGTGGCGATGCCGGGCCCGCCGCACTGGCCCGGATCGGTCACCACCTCGTCCGGGGCGCAGTCGCTGCGGCACGAACACAGCGCGCGCGGCCCGAAGGCGATGGGGAACGCCGCCGACGCCAGCAGGCTCTGGAACACGCTGTCGACCGGCAGGGACTCTCCCGGGGGCTCCGGATCCGGCGCGGACGGCACCTGCAGGATCGAGCCGGCCGACTCGCGCTCGCTGCTCAACTGGCGGAAGCGCACCCGCGGCCGCCCCGCGGGCGTCACCTCGAACACCATCGGCACCACGAAGTGCGGCTGCATCACCCGCAGCCCGCCGACATCGACCACGTCCGCGTGCGCGCGCGTCACCGAGAGCCCGAACGACACGCGGCACCCCGGGCGGAACTTGCGCTTGGGCTGCGGCGAGAACACCTCCTGGTTGAGGTGCCGCAGCGAGGCCATCATCGCGCGGCTGGACAAGAGGCCGTCGCCGGTGTCGTAGAGCTTGGGATCGCCCGGGAGGAGCTCGTCGAGGCCCACGTCGATCCAGATGTCGCGCATCAGGTTCGCGTCGACGCTCTCGTCGTTGCCAGGCACCGAGCACCACAGCGCCGCGACCATCAGCGAGTTCACCGATCCGGCCGAGGCGCCGGTGACCGCGATGAGCTGGGCGCCACCATCGAAGCGCGAGCCCGCGGGCGTCATCGCGCCGGAGCGCAGCGTGCGCGCGATGGCCCAGTTGAGGCCGGCCTCGTACACGCCCAGGCTCACGCCGCCCGAGATGGTCAACGCGAGGTTCTCGGTGCGCACGCTCGGGGTCGAGGTGGCCGCAGCGGGAGACTGCGCCCACGCCTGCGCGCACACGAGGACGCACGGGAGGAAGACTGCGACGCCCCGCTCCACAGCACTTGACCGCATCTGGCGGATGCTAGCGCATGCGCGGGCCGCGCCCACACACCCTCGCCGGGGGTCCGGATCGGGCGCTCAACTGCTACAGTACGGGCGGCTCGAGCGCCACCTGCAGGGGGAACGTGTGGGTCCGGATCCAAGGCAGTTCTTCAGCTCGCTCCTGGACGCGACGCCCGACATCGTCGGCATGGCGGACGCGCAGGGGCGGCTCCTCTACTTGAACGGCGCCGGGCGGCGAGCCCTGGGCGTGGGCGACGCGGACCTGTCGAGCAAGCACTTCACCGAGTTCCACCCCGAGTGGGCGCGGCGCCTGCTCGAGGTCGAGGGCCTGCCGGCGGCCCTGCGCGACGGGAACTGGCTGGGCGAGACCGCGCTGCTGGGGCCGAACGGCGCGGAGATCCCCGTCTCGCAGCTCGTGGTCTGTCACAAGAACGCGGCGGGCGAGGTCCAGATCATCTCCACCATCGCGCGCGACATCGGCGCGCAGAAGCGGCAGGAGCAGGAGCGGCTGCGCGAGGCAACCGAGCGGCGGCGGCTGGAGGCGCAGCTCGCGCAGGCGCAGAAGATGGAGTCGATCGGCCGGCTCGCCGGGGGCGTGGCGCACGACTTCAACAACCTGCTCACCTCGATCCTCGGCCACGTCGAGTTCGCCGAGTCCACGCTGCCGCCGCAGCACCCGGCGCGCGCCGAGCTGCGTGACGTCGCCCGTGCCTCGGAGCGGGCCGCGAGCCTCACGCGTCAGCTCCTGGCGTTCGCGCGGCGGCAGATGGTCGCGCCCACCGTGCTCGATCTCAACACGCTCCTGCTCGAGATGGACCGCATGCTGCGCCGGCTCATCGGCGAGAACATCGAGCTGGTCACGCTCTTCGCGCCCGAGCTCTGGGCCGTGCGCGCGGATCGCGGACAGGTCGAGCAGCTCGTGGTGAACCTGGTGCTCAACGCGCGCGACGCCATGCCCCAGGGCGGCACGCTGCGCCTGGAGACGGCCAACGCGCAGCTCGGCGAGGAGCACATCCGGCGCAACCCGGACCTGATGCCGGGCGACTACACCGTGCTCATCGTCAGCGACACCGGCGTGGGCATGAGCGACGAGGTGCTGGCGCATCTCTTCGAGCCCTTCTTCACCACCAAGGAGCGCGCGCACGGCTCGGGCCTCGGGCTCGCGTCCAGCTATGGCATCGCGCGGCAGAGCGGCGGGCACATCTGGGCCTCGAGCGGGCCGGAGCGCGGCTCGACCTTCCGCGTGTACCTGCCCAGGCACCGCGGCGATCACCCGGCGCAGGAGTCGAGCGCGGCCCCGCGCGGAACAGAGCTGATCTTGCTGGTCGAGGACGAACCGCACGTGCGCGCGGTGACGGCGCGGACCCTGCGCGCGAGCGGCTACGACGTGCTGGAGGCCGCGCACGGCGAGGAGGCGCTGCAGCTCTTCGAGGCCACCTCGCAGCCGATCCGCCTCTTGGTGACCGACGTGGTGATGCCGATGCTCGGCGGCCGCGATCTGGCGGCGCGACTCCTGGAGAAGCGCCCGGAGCTGAAGGTGCTCTACATCTCCGGCTACACCGACGACGAGAGCATCCCGCGCGCGGCGATGCCGGGGGTGGCGTTCCTGCAGAAGCCGTTCACCTCGTCGGTGCTGGCGCGCAAGGTGCGGGACGTGCTCGATCAGGGCCGCAAGTAGCGGGCCTCGCGCGCGGGACATCGTCTAGACCGCGAACAGGAGCGCCTCGCACGGCAGGCCCGTGGCGCGCGCGATCGCGTGAGCGTAGAGCGCGAGCTGGTGCGTGTACTTGGCCTCGGCCTCCGGCGCGACGTCGGTCTTGTAGTCGACGACGATCCAGCGCTCTCCCTCGGGCCCGCGCTCGAGGAAGGTGAGATCGGCGATGCCCTCGAGCAGCGTTCCATCGGCGAGCCGTTCGAAGAGGTCGACCTCCACGCGCAACTCGGCCGCCGCGCGCGCACGCACGAGCAACGGATGCGAGAGCGCCGCCAGCGCAGCCCGCACGCCCGACGCCTCCTCTTGCGCGGTCGACCCCAGCGCACGGCCCAAGAGCTTCGCCCGCGCCGCCAGCCGCTCGGCGCGCCCGGACTCCGGCAGCGTCAGCTCGGCTGCGAGCAGCGCGTGCACGAGCGTTCCGAAGCGCGCGCCGATGGGCCGCCCGGCCTCGCGCGCGACCCGCTCGATCGGCACCGGCGCGAGCGCACCTTCACCCTCGCTGCGCGCGTGTACCAACGCCGTCGCCGTGATCACGTGCTGCGCGGGCGTCGCGCCCGTCTGCAGCAGCTTGTCGTGCTCCTCGCGCCACGCGCGCTGCGCCTGGATCGCGACCTCGGAGCCCGGCTCATCCGCGAGCAGCTCCACGTTGCGCAGCCCCGGCTCGGATTCGCGCGCGAGGTCGAGCGTGTGCGGGTCCCACCACACCACCGCGTGCCCGCCCCGCTGCGCGTGGTGCAGGCCCGGCATCAGCTCGGGCGTCTCGGGCGCGTTGTTCGGCTCGTTCGTCAACGTGCGTTGACCAAAGGGCGGGCAGCCCGGCGCAGGCTCCGGACGGCGGCGCAGCGTGGGCGGCGGCGCCAGCACCGACTGCAGCGGGTCGAACCAGCCTTCCTTGAATTCACCGACGCCGACCGAGGGCACCACCAGCAGCTCCCGCGCGCGCGTGGCCGCCACGTACGCGAGCCGGATGGCCTCGTCGCGATCGCGCTGCAGGAGCATGGCCTGGCGGTCGAGGAGCTCCCACGGCAGACACCCCGCGAGCGGCAGCGCGCACAGGCCACGCGCGGCGTCGATGAGCTTGCCGGGCCGCGTGCGCGCGAGGGGCGCGCCCGGATCGCAGAGGATGACCACGGGGAACTCGAGCCCCTTCGCGCGATGGGCCGTCATCAGGCGCACCCCTTCGGCGCCCTCCTCCGCGATCGGCGCCTCGCCTTGCTCGCCCTGCTCCGCCGCCACCTCGAGCTGCTCGACGAAGGCACGGAACGACCCGCCGAGGTTGCTCTCGAACTTCCGCGCCAGATCGAGCGTGCGCAGCACGTTGGCCAGCGCCTGCTCTCCCGCCTTGGCGAACGCGAAGCCGGCGTGCGCCCGCGTGGCCGCGAGCAGCCGCGAGAGCGTGTCCGCGATCGGCCTGCGATTCCGTCCGCGGTGCAGCTCGCGCAGGATCGTCAACGCCGTGTGCACGCTGCGCTGCGCCGGGGGCAGCGCGTCCTCCTCGCCCGCCGGCCGCGGCCGCAGGTGCTTGTGCGCGGTCCGGTACGT
>JAFEBC010000329.1 GCA_018266095.1 Deltaproteobacteria bacterium | reverse complement strand
TCCGCAGGAGACCATCCAGGTCGTGTCTCCGCGCGAGGGCGAGAGCACGATCCGTCCCGCCGATCTGCTCGAGTTGATCGAGCGCGATGGTCAGAAGATCGCGC
Organism: Deltaproteobacteria bacterium; assembly: GCA_018266095.1. GTDB lineage: Bacteria > Myxococcota > Myxococcia > Myxococcales > 40CM-4-68-19 > CAIWCD01. The sequence goes on along the minus strand of JAFEBC010000329.1, from coordinate 4,966 downwards.
TGGTGATGCTCGGGAGCCCGAACTTCCTCAGCGGGCAGTCGTTCGATCTGGCCGCGATCACCAAGGCCGCGCACGCGCAGGGCTGCAAGGTGGGCTTTGATCTCGCGCACGGCGCGGGGAACCTCGCGCTCAAGCTGCACGAGGTGGGCTGCGACTTCGCCGTGTGGTGCAACTACAAGTACCTGAACGCGGGTCCGGGCGGGCTCGGTGGCGCCTTCGTGCACGCGCGGCACGCGAACGATCCGTCGCTGCCGCGGCTCGCGGGCTGGTGGGGCCACGACAAGACCTCGCGCTTCGAGATGGGCCCCGCGTTCCGGCCCATCGAGGGCGCGGAGGGGTGGCAGCTCTCGAACCCGCCGATCCTGCAGCTCGCGGCCTTGCGCGCGTCGATGGAGCTGTTCGACGAGGCCGGGATCGATGCGCTGCGCGCGCGCGGTGATCGGCTCACGGCGTACCTGGAGTGGCTCCTCTCGCGGATGCCGCAGGGGCGCTTCTCGCTGGTGACGCCTCGTGAGCTGTCGCAGCGGGGCTCGATGTTGACGCTGCGGATCCGCGGCGACGCGCGCAAGCTGGAGACCACGCTGCGCGCCGCTGGCGCGGTGGTCGACGTGCGTCACCCGGACATCGTGCGCATGACGCCGGCGCCGTTGTACGCGAGCTACGAAGACGTGCAGCGCCTCGCGAAGCTCCTGGAGGGCGCCCTTGGCTGAGCGGATCACCATCGTCGGCGCAGGGCCGGTGGGCTCGCTGCTCGGGCTCATGCTCGCCAAGCGCGGCTTCGCGGTGGAGCTCATCGAGCGCCGCGCGGATCAGCGCGTGCTCGGCTTCTCGCAGGGCCGCTCGATCAACCTCGCCGTGTCCACGCGCGGCCTCTTCGCGCTGCACCGCGTGGGCCTCGACGCGCAGGTGCTCGAGCTCGCCATCCCCATGCGCGGCCGCCAGATCCACGCCCTGGACGGCGCGCAGAGCTTCCAGCGCTACGGCAAGGACGACAACGAGTTCATCAACTCCATGTCGCGCGGCGGGATCAACGCCCTCTTGATGACGCAGGCCGAGCCGGCGGGCGCGCACATCACCTTCGACGCGCGCGTCACCGGCTACGACGCGGATCGCCACGCGCTCACGCTGCTCGACGAGCGCACGGGGCACACGCGCGAACACGTCTGCGACGTGCTCATCGGGACCGACGGCAGCGCCTCCGCCATCCGGCACTCGCTGCAGGCGGCGCGGCGCTCGAGCTTCACCGAGGAGCTGCTCGACACCGGCTACAAGGAGCTGCACCTGCCGCCGGATCCGAAGGGGCTCGAGGGCCGCTTCGCGCTCGAGCCGCACGCGCTGCACATCTGGCCGCGCAAGAGCTTCATGCTGATCGCGCTGCCCAATCCGGACGGCAGCTTCACCTGCACGCTGTTCCTGCCGTTCGAGGCGCAGGGCGCGCCGAGCTTCGCGCAGCTCACGACTGCCGAGAGCGTCGAGCGTTTCTTCCACGAGCAGTTCCCCGATGTCGCCAAGCTGTTCCCGGAGCTGGCGCAGCGCTTCCTCGAGGCGCCGCTGGGCCGCATGGTCACCGTGCGCACCGATCGGTGGAATGCGGGCCGCACGCTGCTCCTCGGCGACGCGGCGCACGCGATTGTGCCCTTCTTCGGTCAGGGGATGAACGCGGGCTTCGAGGACTGCACGCTGCTCGACCTCGCGCTCGAGCAGGCGCAGGGACGCGGCGCGCTCGACTGGACCGAGGTGTTCGCGGCCTTCTCGCAGCAGCGCAAGCCGGACGCGGACGCCATCGCCGAGCTCGCGCTCGAGAACCACATCGAGATGCGCGACAAGGTGGCCGATCCCGAGTACCTGCTGCACCGGCAGATCGAGTACGCGATGCTGGCGCGCATGCCCGAGCGCTATCGCACGCGGTATCAGCTCGTGACGTTCTCGCGCATCTCGTATCGCACGGCGCTCGAGGCCGGCCGCGTGCAGGCGCAGATCCTGCGGGAGGCCGCGCGGGGCAAGACGCGCCTCGAGCAGATCGACCTCGACGCCACGCAGCGCGCGCTCGAGGAGCGCTTCGTGCCGCTCATCGACGCGGCGCGATCACACCTTCACTAGAGGAGAGACACGCATGGACTTGGGTCTTTACGGAAAGCGTGCGCTGGTGTGCGGCTCGTCGAGCGGGCTGGGCAAGGCCGTGGCGCGCGCGCTGGTGCAAGAGGGCGCGAAGGTGGCCATCGTCAGCCGCAGCGCCGAGCGGCTCAAGGCGGCGGCGATCGAGACGGGCGCGGGGATGCAGCTCGTCTCCGACCTCGATCAGCCGGGCGCGGGCAAGGCCGTGGTGGACGAGGTGGTGCGCGCGTGGGGCGGCGTGGACGTGCTGGTGACCAACACGGGCGGGCCGCCGAAGGGGAAGTTCCTCGAGGTGACGAACGCGCAGTGGCAAGTCGGCTTCCAGGCGCTGTGGCTGTCGGCGGTCGAGTCGATCCAGGCGGCGCTGCCGGGGATGATCGAGCGCAAGTGGGGACGCGTGCTGCTCATCACCAGCGTGGCGGCCAAGGAGCCGATCGCGGGTCTCACCGTGTCCAACGGGCTGCGCGCGGGCCTCTTGGGCCTGACCAAGACGTTGGCGCTCGAGGTGGCCGACAAGGGCGTGACGGTGAACGCGCTCCTGCCCGGATACACGAAGACCGAGCGGTTGGTGGAGCTGGGCGTGACCGATGAGCAGATCGCGTCGAGCGTGCCCGCGAGGCGGCTGGCGACACCGGAGGAGTTCGGCGCGCTGGCGGCCTTCGTGGCCTCGGATCGCGCGGGCTACCTGACTGCGCAGGCGCTCTCGCTGGACGGCGGCTGGCTGCGCGGGATCTAGGCATCTGAGAGACGTGTAGGCGAGCATTCTCGTCAAGGAATGGAGGCAGAATGGCGCCCCACCACGAGAAGTTGATTTGCGTTGACCTTCACGCACCAACCGGCCCGTGCCTCGTTGTCAGCTCGAGCACGGGCATCAACTATGAAGGTCAGGGCCATGCAGTCGAGGGTTACCTCGTCCTGCTTCCGAGCCAAGTTGAACTGCGAGGCATTCTCGGGGGCCATCCGGTGGCGCTGAACCTTGACGAGGCTCAGCGCATAGACAAGGTACTGGGCCAACTACCGCATGTCACAATCAGAGTAGACATGACCGCTCTAAGCGACTCGTTCGAGGCGTGGGTCCGTGTACGCGTTTCACCGCCATCCGTAGAGTATCCCGATCCACTCATCGGGAATTTGGCTGGCCCGCACGACGCGATACTGACTTGGCCGATCGACTAGAGGAGACGTTCCGGCGTGATGCGGAGACCATCCAAGTTCCTAGTGCTGCGACCACTGCGCAGCGATCCATTGGGCTGCTCTCGGGTCAACGATCCTTCAACTCCGTCCGCACGTCCCACAGGTCCGGAAAGAACGTCACATCCAGCGCCTGCTTGAGGTAGCTCACGCCGCTCGTGCCGCCGGTGCCGCGCTTGAAGCCGATCACGCGCTGCACCACCTTCACGTGCCGGTAGCGCCAGAGCGAGAACTGCTCGTCCACGTCGATGAGCTTCTCGCACATCTCGTAGGCGTCCCAGTGGCCCTGCGGCGACTCGTAGATGGTCTTGAAGAGCGCGAGCAGGCCCGCGTGCTGCGGCGGCGGGCCCGAGAGATCGCGCTCGAGCACCTCCTTGGGCACGGCCATCCCGCGGCGCGCGAGGTGACGCAGGAACTCGTCGTAGAGCGACGGCGTCCGCAGCGCCTCCGAGAGGAGCCGTGAGTGCTCCGCGTTCTGCTCGTGCACGCGCAGGTGCCGCGGGTCGCGGTTGCCGAAGAGGAACTCGACCAGGCGGTACTGCACCGACTGGAAGCCGCTCGACGGGCCCAGCACGTGACGGAACTCGCCGTACTCGCTGGGCGTGAGCGTGGCCAGGACGCTCCACTGCGACACGAGCTGCGCCTGGATGTGCTTGATGCGCGCCAGGATCTTGAAGCAGGGCTCGAGCTCGTCCTTGCGCACGAACGCGAGGGCGGCGCGCAGCTCGTGCAGCATCAGCTTGAACCAGAGCTCGGTGGTCTGGTGCTGGATGATGAAGAGCAGCTCGTCGTGGTGGGGCGGGTTCGAGAGCGGCTTCTGCGCGGCGAGGAGCTGGTCGAGCTGCAGGTAGCCGGTGTACGTCATGCGGTCCGTGAAGTCGGTGACGACGCCGGGATCCAGAGGACGTTCGCTGCGCTCGGTCATGGTGGGCAGTATAAAGCCTCGACAGCCAAAGGGACCTGTACGCCGCCCGACGATCTTCCAGACGCAACCGAGCTGCACGGAGCCGCCGCGAACGACGCGCCGACGGAGGAGCTCCTGCGCGAGTCGGGTGACCGGCAGCACGCGGCTGATCTCGCGTTGGCGCTGCAGGCCGAGGGCGTGCGGCATCGCTTGGAGCCGCCCGGCGAGCACCCGGCGTGGCGTGTCTGGGTGAAGGTCGATGAGGCCATCGAGGGTCGGCGCGTGCTCACGGAGTTCGAGCGCGAGAACACGCCGATCGCCACGCCGCGCGTCGAGGCCGAGCTGTCGACGTGGAATGTCGGCCTCTTCTTCGCGGTGCTGTGCATCGTGGTGCAGCTCGCCACGGGGCCGCGCGATCCGCACCTGGCGTGGTTCGCCAAGGGGAGCGCGGATGCGGCGCTGATCGTCGCGGGGCAGTGGTGGCGCGCGCTGTGTGCGCTGACGCTGCACGCGGGTCTCGGGCACGCCTTCGGCAACGCGGCGGCGGGCTGGCTCTTGATGGAGGCGGTCGCGCGCAGGCTCGGTCCGGGGCGCACGTCCGCGCTGACGCTGCTCGCGGGGCTCGTGGGGAACCTGCTCACCGCGCAGGTGATGCGGCGCTCGTTCGAGTCGATCGGCGCGTCGACGGCGGTGTTCGGCGTGCTGGGCGCGGCCACGGTGCTGCAGGCCTTCCTGCGCGTGCGGCGCGGCTGGATC
>JAFEBC010000328.1 GCA_018266095.1 Deltaproteobacteria bacterium | reverse complement strand
GAGCGCCGTGAGCGAGCCGTCCTTCGCCGCGCGGGCGATGGTGAGCTTCCCCTCCTTGCCGCTGGCGATGAACACCTGGTCGCGCGACGCGAGGTAGTCGATGTTGTCCGCGCCCGCGCCCGTCTCCAGCTTGCCCGCCAGCGCGCCGTTCCTGGCCAGGTCGAGCACGCGCAGCCCGGTCGTGCAGGCCACGTAGAGGCGCTGGTGCGCGCCGTCGAACGCCAGCCCGCGCGGGCCCTCAGCGCCACACTCCGGCGCCCACGTCGACACCACCTTGCGCGCCTTGACGTCGATGGCGAGCGTCTTGTCCTTGTCCTCGAGGTTGGTGAAGAAGGTCCCGCTCGCGGCGTCGACCGCGTAGCCCTCCGGCCCGCCCTCGAGCTTCATGGTCGCCGAGAGCGAGAGCACGCCGCCCTGGTTGCCCACGATCGCCAGCGAGTCCGCGCGCGGCAGCGTCACCCACACCTCGTGCGTGGTGGACACGTACGCCACGCCGTCCGGGTTCGACGCCAGCGTGAGGCAGCTCTTCTTCGCCAGCGTCTTCGCGTCGTAGGCGCACAGGGACGCGTCGGCGCGGCTGCCCACGAACACGAGGCCGTCGCCCGCGAACGCCGAGCTGACGCCCATCACGCGCTCGCCGTTCGCCTTGGTGGCGAGGCCTCCGATGCCCTCGAGCTTGCCCGTCGCGGTGTCGAGCACGTCGATGCGGCCCGTGCTGCCCGCGGGGATCCACAGCCGGCCCGTGCTCGCGTCGAAGGCCAGATAGTCCATCGAGACCGGCGGCCCTCCCGGCAGGGCCAGGGGCTTGGCGACGAGCGGCGTTGCGGCGAGCGGCGAGGCGGCGAGCACGGCGACGGCGAGGGCGAGCATGAGCGGCTCCAGTGCGGCGCGCGCCGCGGCTGACAGAGTTCGACGCGCAAGTAACACGCGCGCGAGGCGTTCCCATGCCGAACTTCACGGCTCCTCACCAAGCTCTCATTTGCTCTCATGGCGCGCTCACGAACACACCTGCCGGATTGCCAAGCCGCGCGGCCAGCCACTAAGGTCCGGCCCACGTCGGAGGCAGGCAACGCATGCGCATCCTGGTCGTCGAAGACTACGCGCCCCTCGCGCAATCCATCTGCGGGACGCTGCGCGAGAACGGCTACGCGGCCGACCACGTCGCCGACGGCGAGGAAGCGCTCGCCTTCGGCCAGACGGGCAACTACGACGCGGTCGTGCTCGACCTCATGCTGCCCAAGCTCGACGGCCTCTCCGTGCTCTCGAAGCTGAGGGCGCAGGGCATCGACACGCCGGTGCTCATCCTCACGGCCCGCGACGGCGTCCGCGATCGCGTGCAGGGGCTCGACGAGGGCGCCTACGACTACCTGGTCAAGCCCTTCGCGCTCGCCGAGCTGCTGGCGCGGCTGCGGGCCCTCATCCGCCGCCGCTACAACACGGCCCGGAACACGGTGCAGATCGGGGACCTCGTCGTGGACTCCAGCGCGCGCAAGGTCACGCGCGCAGGACAGCTCGTCCACCTCTCGGCCCGCGAGTTCGCGCTGCTCGAGTACCTCGCCTCGCGCAAGGGTCAGGTGGTCACGCGCGCCGAGATCTGGGACCACGTCTACGACTTCGCCTCCGAGCCGTCGAGCAACGTGGTGGACGTGTACATCGGCTACCTGCGCAAGAAGATCGACCACGGCCAGGCCTCGCGGCTCTTGCACACCCGTCGAGGCCAGGGCTACCTGCTGGGAGAAGACGAGTGAAGCGCTGGTCCCTGCGCAGGCGGCTCTCGCTCGCCGTGGTGGCCGCGGTCACCATCGTCATCGCCTGCTTCTCGCTCGTCTTGGACGCGGCCTTCGAGCGCTCGCTGTGGCGCGAGTTCGACGGGCGGCTCATCGAGACGGCGCGGCGCGTGGCGGGCACGTTGGAGGAGGCCGAGGACGGCGACCTCGAGGTCGAGCCGGCGACCGTGCCGCTGCCGGAGCCGACCGACGCGACCTGGTTCGAGGTGTGGACCGATCGCGGCGAGGTCGTGCTGCGCAACCTGCCCGAAGGTCAGGCCGATCTGCAGCGCCAGCCGACGGTGCTGCGGCCCATCTTCGTCGATCTGCAGTCGCCGGGCGGACAGCAGGCGCGCAGCCTGCAACTCCAGGTCGAGCCGCACACCGAAGCGCACGCCGAGGCGCCTCCGTCGGGACGCATGGTGACGGTGGTGGTGGTGCGCGACACGGTCACCCTGCGTCAGGAGATCGCCGACTTCCGCAAGCTGATGGCGGGCGCGGGCGTCGCGGCGTTCCTGCTCGCGGCGCTGCTCTCGCTCCTGGCGGTGCGCGGCGCCCTCGGCGTGCTGGACGACATCGGCGCGCAGATCGAGCGCATCGACTCGAGCCACCTGGGCGACCGCCTGAAGCTCGACGACCTGCCGAGCGAGGTGGTGCCCGCGGGGAGGAAGCTGAACGAGCTGCTGCAGCGGCTGGAGGCGTCGTTCGAGCGCGAGCGCCGGTTCAACGAGGACGTGTCCCACGAGCTGCGCACGCCGCTCTCGGGCCTGCTCGGGATCCTCGAGCTGGCGGCCGCCCGCGAGCGCACGCCGGCGGAGTATCGCGAGGCCATCGAGCGGGCGACGCAGGTCACGCGGGACATGCGCCGGCTGGTCATCAACATCCTCGAGCTGGCGCGCGCGGAGTCCTCGGCGCTGGAGATCCGCAAGGAGCCCGTGCCGCTGCGCGAGCTCGTCGACGTGACCTTCGCGGCCGTCTCCGATCGCGCGCAGGCGCGCAAGCTCAAGTTCACCAACCAGGTCGACGAAGCCGCGACCATGCAGTCGGACGCAGGGCTCATGCGGGTGATCGTGAGCAACCTCGTCTCCAACGCCGTCGACTACACCGACGAGGGCGGCTGGATCACGGCGGAGAGCGCGCCGGCGGATGGCATCGTCGTCGCCATCACCGACAGCGGCCCCGCGCTCACCAGCGAGCAGCGCGAGCGGGTCTTCCAGCGCTTCGTGCGGCTCGACGGGGCGCGCACGCACGGCGCACACCACGGCATCGGCCTCTCGCTCGTCCGCGCGCTCACCGAGCAGCTCGGGCTCGTCGCCAGCGCGGAGGCACGCCAGGACGGCGCGATCTCGTTCGTGGTGCGCACGCGCGCGCAGGGTGGCGCGCAGCTCTAGTCGCGGCGCCGGCGGCGCAGCTTCCACTGCTCGGCGTGATCCGGAGGCTCGACCAGGATCGGCACCTCGGCCACGTCGTATTGGTCCACCGAGTCGCCCAGCCGGGCACGCACGGGCGCGAGCGCGCTGTCGCTGGCCGCGGCGCCCACCACCAGATCGCCGTGGCCCTTGCGGAACATCACGAACATGCGCCCCTGCTCACGCGTGGCGCGGTCGACGTACACGAACACGCGCACGCCGAAGCGCGGCGAGCGATCGCAGGCGAAGATGGGCTTGGTGGCGCCGTACGAGCCTTCGCTGACGATGAACAGCCGTACGCGCTCGTTGGGCACCATGGCGTGGCACGGTGACGAAGGTCGATGAAACGAAAATGAGAGACGGCTCGGTCATTCGGCGGGAAGCCAGAGCTCGAACTCGGCGCCGTGCTTGCGGTTGCCCACGCCGATGGTCCCGCCGTGCCCCTCGATGATGCGCTTCACCACTGCGAGCCCGAGGCCCGTGCCGGTGGCCTTGGTGGTGAAGAAGGGCTGGAAGATGCGCGCCCGCACGTCCACCGGGATGCCCGGCCCCGTGTCCTGGATGAGCAGCAGCGCCTCGGCTCCGCGCGGCGTCTCGCGCCGTTCGGCCACCACGCGCAGGCGGCCGCCCTTGGGCATCGCCTGAAAGCCGTTGAGGAAGAGGTTCACCAGCGCCTGGCGCAGGAGGCGCTGGTCCGCGCGCAGCACCAGCGCCTCGGGCACCTCCAGCGAGACCTCGAGCGGCGTCTCGTCGATCCCCCGCGGACGGCCCTCGTCGCGCACTGGCCTGGCGGAGCTGACCGCGTCGCGCACCAGGGGCAGGAGCTGCACGGGCTGCAGGGCCGGCCGCAGCGGGCGGGAGTAGTCGAGCAGGTCGCCGACCATGCGGTTCAGCCGGTCGGCCTCCTCGCCGATGATGCCGAGCAGGATCCCGACGTTGCCCTCGGGCTTGAGGAAGCGGTTGAGGCTGCTGAGCGCGTTGAAGATCACGCCGAGCGGGTTGCGCACCTCGTGCGCGATCGAGGCCGAGAGCTCCCCCAGCGCGGCCAGGCGCTCGCGATCGACGAGCTCCTTCTGCGTGCGCTCGAGGTCGCGATAGCTCAGGCGCAGGTCCTCGAAGAGCCGCGCCGACAGCACCGCCAGGGCGAGCTGGCCCGCCACGGCCGAGGCGCGCTCGATCTCGGCGGTGGTGAACACGCGCCCCTCGGGCGCATCGAGCAGGACCGCGCCGATCGCCTCGTCTCGCGCCAGGAGCGGCACCGCCAGCACCGTCCGCTGGTCGAGCACGCGCGCGAGCGTCGCCGTGACCAGCTCGGAGCGCTTCGCGTCCACGAGCTGCACGGCGCGCCGCTCCCGGATGGCCTGGGCCGGGAGGTTGCGCTCGTCGAGCGACAGGGTGACGTTCGCGAGCGCCGCCGTGAGCTCGCGCGGCTGGGCGCGGAACCGCAGCACGCGCGACTTGGGCTCGCCGAGGAGGATGAAGCAGCGCCCCGCGCCCACGAGCTGCTTGAGGGAGAGCGCCGAGGTCTCCAGCAGCGGCTCGAGCTCCAGCGCGCCGGCCAGCGAGCGGCTCATCTCGTTGAGCAGCGTCATCTCCTCGGCGCGGCGGCGCTGCTCCGCGTAGAGCACCGCGTTCTCCACCGAGGCCGCCAGGATCTGTCCCACGTGCGTGACCAGGCGCAGGTCGTCGTCGTCGAACTTGCGGCCCCCGCGATCGAACAGGAGCAGCACGCCGATGGCGCGCTCCCGCGAGAAGAGCGGCACCGCGAGGCCCGTGCGCGCGTCGCTCTGGCGGATGTTGGCGGCGAGGCGCGAATCGTGCGCGATGTCGTTGCTGTAGTGGCCCTGGCCGGTGCGCATGGCGAGGCCGGAGAGCGAGTCGCCGCGGGGGTCGAGCTCGATGTCGAGGCCCTGCGCGGACCCGGCGTCGTCGAAGGCGGCGCAGCGCAAGAGGCCGCGATCATCGAGCAGGAACGCGTAGGTGGCCGACACGCCCATGCCCTTGGCGGTCGCGCGCACCCCGGCGCCGAGCGCGTCCTGCGTCTGCAGCGAGGAGGCGACGGCCTGGCCGACCTCGAGCAGGAAGGTGAGCTCGGTGAGGCGGCGCTGCATGGTGGCGAACAGGAGCGCGTTCTGCAGGCTGATGGCGAGCTGCGCCGCGACGGTGGAGAAGAGGCGCAGGTCGTCGCGCGTGAGCGGGCCCGACTGGCGCGTGGCCACCAGCACGCCCTCGACGTGCGCCTGGCCCTGCAGGGGCACGGCCACCGCGCGTCCACCTTGCGGCTCGGGCGGCGCGCCGTCGCGGCCCACTCGCGGGACACCCCCGGGCGGCGTGCGCAGCGGGCGCAGATCCTGCGGCGAGCCGTCGGCCTCGAGATCGAACACCACCGGCTCGTTGCGCAGCGCGGCCTCGGCCCACGGGCTGCCCGGCACCACCGGCGAGCGGCGCACGCGCTGCGCCCAGGCGTCGGAGAAGCCCTCGTGCGCCGCCAGCACCAGCACCGCGCTCTCGCGCCGGAACAGCGCGATGCCGTCGAGCGCGAACGTCCCCGCGAGCCGCCCCAGCGCGCCGGCGAGGGCCTGCCCGCCCGCGAGCGACAGGCCTGTGCGCGCCACGTAGTTCACGGCCATCAGCTCGGCGTTGTTGCGGTGGAGCTGACCGATGCGATTGGTGGTCTCGATGGCGGTGCCGAGGTGCTTGCCCAACAGGCCGAACGCGCCCGCGACCGAGCCGTCGAGCCGCGGCGCCGCGGCGATCAGCGCGTACGCGGGCTTGCCGTCCACGGGCACGCTCGCGCACAGCGCCTGCAGGTCGGGCTGGAGCCCGAGGGTCTCGCGCGAGCAGCCGATCACGGTGCAGAGCTGGCCCGGCAGATCGTCGACGAGCATCCCCTGCTGGCGCTCGATGGCGTGCTCGACCGGCGGAAAGAGGCTGGCCGGGATGCTCTCCGGGTGCTTCTTGGCGAGCAGCGTGGACGCGTGCTGCAGGATGCCCTCGCTGGAGAGGAAGCGCAGCTCTCCCTCGGCCACGTTCGCCAGCGACACCGAGAAGCCGAGCGCCGCCAGCTTCTCGCGGGCGATGCGCAGCACGTCGTCGCGGCCGCGCGCGTCCTGCACCGCGCCCGCCAGATCGACGAAGCCGCGGATGAGCGCCGCCGCGCGCTCCTGATCGCGCTCCTCCAGCACCAGCACCAGCAGGGCCTGCGGGCCGCCAGGCGGAAAGCGCGCGATGCGCAGGCGGGCGGCCACGCGCGTGCCGTCTCCACGGAGCGCGACGGTCTCCAGCTCCTCGGGGACGAACTCGCCGCGCAGCCGCGCCTCGCCGCGCTGCACGAGCCGCAGCCGCTCCTCCGGCGCCATCCAGTCGAGCACGTCGCCGCCGCCCACCAGCTCGTCGGGATCGCGGCCCGCGAAGGCCGCCATGCGCAGGTTCGCCGCCAGCATGCGCCGCTCGGAGAGGACGCACGCCGGCACCGGGATCCCGTCGAGGATCTGGGTCAGCGCCTCGCGCTCGGTGTGCGGATCCTCGATCACGGCCGGCGTCCTTCTCAGCGCTGCCAGGTGACGCCGGGCGGGAACTTCGTGCCCTCGAGCGTCGGCGCGCCGCGCATCATCGCGACCGGATAGGTGCAGTACAGCGTGGAGGTGAGGCCCGCCGGCCGGTGGTTCCCGCTGCGCCGCGTGCCGCCGAACGGGAGGCGTCCGGACGCGCCGACGGTGGGCGCGTTCAGGTTCACGATGCCGCACTCGAGCAGGCTGCAGGCGGCCTCGAACGCCGGCGCGCTCTTCGTGTGCACGCTCGCGGCGAGGCCGTAGTCGGTCTCGTTGGCGATGGCCGCCGCCTCCTCCAGCGACGCGGCGTGCAGCACCGCGAGGTCGGGCCCGAAGAGCTCGTCGCGCTCGTAGGGCGTGTGCGCGCGCACGTGGATGCGGTGCACCGCGGGCGTGGCGTAGCAGCCGCGCAGACCCTTGGGCTCCACGCGCGTCGACGCGAGCACCTCCTCGATCTGCGCCCGGGGCGCCCGCCGCTCGCTCACCGGCGCCGCCTGGTGCAGCGTGCGTCCGCCGTCGCGCGCGGCCTGACAGCCGTTCTCGAACTTGCGCAGCGCCGCCTCCGAGGCGAGCGGTCCCATGAACACGTCGTCGAGCGAGAAGCCGACCGTGAGCGACCTGGCGAGCTGGGCCGCGCGCCTGGCGAACTCGTCCGCGCGCGCCGAGCTGCCCACCACGATGGCGCGGCTCGTGGCCGTGCACCGCTGCCCCGCGCTCACGAACGCAGAGAAGCACACGTCCCAGAGCGCCTTGTCGAGGTCCGCGTCGTCGAGGATGAGCGCCGCGTTCTTCCCGCCCATCTCCAGCGCGAGCAAGCGCGTGTGCCCGAGGTTCTGCCGCTCGATGGCGAGGCCGACATCCCAGCTCCCCGTGAACAGCACGCCGTTCACGTCCGGATGCCCCGCCAGCGCAGCGCCCTCGCGCCCGCCGCCCTGCACCAGGTTGAACACGCCCGGCGGCACGCCCGCCTCGTGCAGGATGCGCGCGTACAGCTCGGCGACGCCCGGGCACACCTCGGACGGCTTCATCACCACCGTGTTCCCGCACGCGAGCGCGGGCAGCACGTGACCGTTGGGCAGGTGCGCCGGGAAGTTGAACGGCCCCAGCACGCCCAGGACACCCAGCGGCCTGAAGCGGCACTCGAACGCGGGCGCGGCCAGATCGTCCGGCCCGCTCGCAGGCGCGGTCCCCGGCGGCGAGAAGCCCTGCACGAGCTTCAGGCCCTCGTCCACCGTGACCGCGGCCTTGTTCACCACCGCCGCCACCTCGGTGCGCGCCTCCCAGAGCGGCTTGCCCATGCCCAGCGCGATCGCCTTCGCCAGCGCCTCTTCGTGCTTCTTGGCCGTGGCGCCGATCGCGCGCACGAGCTGCACGCGCTCCTCCAGCGACCTCCTCGACCACGCCGGCAGCGCCGCGCGGGCCGCGCTCACCGCCCGCTCGATCTGCACCGTCGAGTGCGGATGCGTGCCCAACACCACCGACAGATCGGCTGGCGACCGGTCCTCGATCACGCCCTCGGGCTGCGGCGATTCCCCGAACACGCCTGCGATCAGATCCATGCTGTGTTGACTATCAAAAGCCGCGCATCAACGCTCGCGGTCGGGCGGCTTCGGCAGCGGCGGCAGGCCCGGCCCGTCTTGCGGCGGAGGTCCCAGCGCGCCGTAGTGCTCGTCGAGCAGCGCCTTCATCCGCGCCTTCTCGGCCGCTTCGGCGAGGGCCAGATCGTGCTCCTCCTCGGCCTCCAGGTGCGCGAGGAGGTGCGTGCCGCCGGCGATGATCACGGGCCGGAAGATGAAGTTGAGGATGGGCGTCGCCAGGAGCGTGGCGGTGGCGAGCGCGAACCCGGTGCCCAAGAGCGGGTGCTTCTCCAGGAGCGCGATCTCCTCGCGCCACGGCTTCGAGAGCCGATCGATGAAGGCGGCGAAGCGGAACGAGACCCGCGCCGGCAGGCTCCTGGGATCGGGAAAGCGCGCGCCCAGCCACTGGAACGCGCGCACGAACCACGGCCGCGGCGCGAACTCGGCGGCGCGCTCGGCCTGCTCCACCGTCTCGCCCGGCTTGAGGACGCGAGCATCATCGAAGGCCTCGACGACCACCCAGTGCAGACCCCACGCGCCCAACAGGAGGTTCGAGAGGTGCCCGCCGAAGGGCAGGATGTGCAGCGCCCACGTCACCGGCAGCAAGGTGACCGCGACCAGGATGGCCTGCTCGATCACGCGCTTGATGAGCGTGCTCCACGGCAGCTCACGCGGCCCGCACGCGCCCAGCCCGAGCCGCCAGCGCACCAGCGCCGCGAGCCGCGCGTAGTGATTGGCGAACACCACGGACGGCGCCGCGGCCAGCACCGCGAACGTCTTGTAGAAGGTCTTCACGCGCGCGATCCACAAGCCCGCGTCGGCGTCGTCGGGCAGCATGGCGCGCAGGAACGGCGCGAGGTTGCGCAGGTGGTCGAGCCACTTGCGGTGGCCCGTGTACACGTCGTCCGTGCTCATCAGCGCCACCACGCTGCAGAAGGCGAAGAGCCAGAACGCGGGCACCAGCGCGTCCTTGAGCAGCTCGGGATCGCGGAGGACGAGCTTGAAGCCCAAGAGCGGGTGCGCGGCGCCGTAGAAGATGCGCTCCCACTTGTCGCCTCTGTCGGGCGGCGGCTGGGGCGCGTTGGCGTAGTGCCGGATGCGTTGGCTCGCGTGGCGCAGGAAGCCGCCGAAGCCCATCCGCTTGGGGCGCTCGACGAGCTCTGTCGCGTGCTCCAGGGGGCCGGTGGCCATCATCCGCCTCGATCTACGCAGCGCGGCACGAGATGTTTCGCGGGCGCGCCAGAGTGTGTACCAAAGCGCGCGCGCGGGCCCAAATGGGTCCGTCCGCTAGAGGCCCGGGAGACGCAACTGCGCGTCCTGTCCGAGGGCGCGGGCGTCCAGGCCGCGGCGGCGCAGCTCGTGCGCGAGGTCCTCGTCGTGGCCGTGCACGGTG
>JAFEBC010000327.1 GCA_018266095.1 Deltaproteobacteria bacterium | reverse complement strand
TGCCCGCGCGTGTGCGCGTGCAGCATGATGCCCATCGCGTCGCTCTCGCTCTTGTTGAAGACCGTGGTCAGGATCTGCACCACGAAGAACATGGGCGTGTAGTCGTCGTTGTGCAGCAGCACCTTGTACAGCCGCGGCCGCTGCAGCTTCTGCTTGCTCTGCGGCTTCTCGGCGACATCCAGGCCCGAGTCGTCACCGCGGCGCGGCTGCTTGGTCGACGCCATCTGCGGCACCTCCAACGTCTGCACGGCTGCGTCCTCCTTCATGGCATCGACTGCGACTGGCACTCTAAGGAACCCCTGGCTCGCCCGCGGCCGTCTCCTTCTTGAACACGCTCGCCTGCTCCCGGTAGCGCACGATCTCCGCCCGCCGCGCCGGCGTCTCCTCCGACAGTGTATCGCGCACGGCCGCGTCCAGCCTCGGATCGAGCGCGGCGTGGGCGCTCCACGTGACCGAAGGCTCGAATCCGCGGGGCAATTTGTGCTCTCCGCCCGCCCCGCCCTCGAAGGCCTCGCGGCCCAGCGCGATGCACTCGGCCACCGAGTGATAGAGGCACACGTTGAAGTGCAGGAACGGGTGCTCCTCGAAGCAGCCCCAATAGCGCCCGTAGAGCCGCTTGCCGCCGACCACATTGAACGCGCCCGCGATGACCTTGCCCTTGCGCTCCGCCACCACCACCTCGATGGGCTCGGGCATCGCCTGGAACAGCCGCTCGTAGAAGCCCTGATCGAGCCAACGCCGGCCCCACATGAGCTTGTCCACGGTGTGCGCGTGCAGCGCCGCGACGGTCTTGGCCCACTTCTTCCAATCGGTCGCCAGCTCGTCGCCGCGCACCGTGCGCAGGTGGATCCCCTGCTTCTCCGGCTGCGCCATCTCGCGCTTGAGCATCGCGCGCTTCTTGGAGTTGAGCTTGGAGAGGAAGTCCTCCATCGAGGTGTAGCCGCGGTTCTGCCAGTGGAACTGGTACGACACGCGCGTGGCGAGGCCGGCGGCGGCCAGATCCTCGGCTTCGTCCTCGAGCGGAAAGAGCACGTGGACGGTGTTGATCTTCTCGCGCCGCGCCACCTCGCGCAGGCCCTGCACCAAGGCCGCCCGCAGCTCGCGCGCGTCCTCGCCCGCCTTCACCAGCAGGCGCCGGCCGCACACGGGCGTGAACGGCACCGTCACCGACAGCTTGGGATACCAGCGCATCCGCGCGCGCGCCGCCGCGTTGGCCCAGTCCCAGTCGCGCGAGAAGTCGCCGTCGGAGTCCTCCTTGATGTACGCCGCGCAGGCCGCCACGAGCTCCTTCCCGCGCGAGAGCAACAGGTGCCGCGGCGTCCACCCGCGCTCAGGCGAGGCGCAGCCCGACTCCTCGACGGCCGAGAGGAACGCGTGGCGCACGAACGGCGTCGCCACCGGATCGAGCAGCGAGTCCCACTGCGCAGCCTGGACCTGATCGATGCGGTCGATCACGCGAAGCGAATACGAGGGCACGTCCTCATGATGATCGCCGGACGGCCTCTCCGCAAACGTTCCGTCAACTTGGACGCGGAATCGCTGCATCGCCGCGGCAACCGTGCACCCCCAGGACCTTTGCCCCTCCGATCTCCCACCCACGTCAAACCCGCGCCAGGAGCGGCCTGGCGGCTTTCCGGCCGTCGCTGGACCAAGGTCTCGCGAACGAAGACTTGTGTTGAGGCGAATTGCGATCGTAGATCGGAAGGTCGAGCCGTCGTTCGCCGTCAGGTTCGCCGCTTCCGATGGTAGGTGGTCCAGCGACCTTGAGTCTGCGGACCCGCTGTTCGGGGAGGATGTGATGCACTTGGTGATCGCACTGATCCTCGCGCTGGCCGCCTCCGAGGCCGGGGATCAAAAGGCTGACGCTCCGCCCAAGTCCGCTGACGTCGGCCCCATGCGCACGGCCACGCTCATCGATCACACACCGCTCGAGAAGTCGGCCCGCGGTCTGTCGATCATCATCAAGGCCCGCATCGAGAACCCGTCGACGCTCTTCCTGCCCCAGGTCTACGCGCGCCCCGCCGGGAGCAAGCGCTACCAGGGCTACACCATGCAGGAGAACCGGAAGGGCAAGACCTTCCAGGCCCGCCTGCCTGCTTCCTTGTTGAACGAAGGCGCCGTCGAATATTTCATCGAGGCGCGCTCGGACGATGGCGGCGCCTCGCGCGCGGGCTCGCCGGCGCAGCCGTTCTCGACCGTGGCGTATGACCCTCCGCCCGTGCCGGTGTCGACCACCTTCCGCACCGACATGGACGGCGCCGACGTGAAGATCGACGGCGACCTCCTCGGCAAGACCCCGCTCACCGTCACCCTCGCGCCCGGCCCCCACACCATCACCATCAGCGCGCCGGACGGCCGCAGCACCGAGCAGCAGATCGACGTGAAGAGCGGGCAGCACAAGCTGAACCTCAACATCCCCTTGCCCTCCGGCGAGGGCGGCGGCCTGCAGGTCGTGTCCGAGCCCGCGGGCGCGCGCGTCTTCGTCGATGGCGTGGCGGTCGGCTCCACGCCCTACTCCGGCCCCATCGAGCCGGGCGAGCACGTGGTGCGCGTCGAGGCCGAGGGCCGCATGCGCCAGGAGCGTCAGGTCTCCGCGCGTCCGGGCCGCGACGAATCGCTCTCGTTCGCGCTGCCCCCGCTGCCCAAGGATCCCGCGCTCTCGATCGAGTCCGATCCGGTCGGCGCGCTCGTCACCATCGATGGCAAGGAGAAGGGCCGCACGCCCTACCTCGCCCCGCTCTCGGCGGGTCCGCACAGCGTGGTCTTGAAGCTCGAGGGGCGCCGCTCGGTCGGCACCGACTTCAACATGCCCAAGGACCGCGACATGTCGCTGCGCCTGGAGCTTCCGGCCGGCGGCTCGACCTCGGGCCTGCCGCGCCTCTCGATCGCCTCGACGCCCCCCGGCGCCTCGGTCACCATCGACGGCGCCGACGTGGGCTTCACCCCATGGGCCGACGACATCAAGCCCGGCGACCGCAAGGTCAAGGTGGCGCTGCAGGGCTTCAAGGCGGACGAGCGCAAGGTCACGGTGACCGCGGGCCGCGACGCCGAGATCGCCTTCAACCTCACGCGCGAGCCCGGTCCGGGCAAGCTGCGCCTGGAGACCGACCCGCCCGAGGCCATCGTTACCATCGACGGCCAGCAGGTCGGCACCACGCCGTACACGGGCGATGTGGCCCCCGGCGATCACCAGCTCGAGGTCGCGCTGGAGAACTTCCGCGGCGTGGCCCAGCCGTTCACGCTCGAGCCCGGCCAGCAGCTCTCCCTCAAGCTGGCGCTGCAGCCCGCGGGCGCCGAGCGCGTGCCGCCGCTCATCGCCGTCGCCTCCGATCCCCAGGGCGCCCAGCTCTTCGTCGACGGCAAGCTCGCGGGCACCACGCCGGTCAAGGTGCGCAGCACGCCGGGCGCGCACGAGATCAAGCTCGTCCTGGACGGCTACACGAACCGGGTCGGCAAGATCAACCTGCCTGATTCCAAGGACTTCGAGCTGCGCATGGCCATCTCGCTCAAGCCGCTGCGCGGCACGGCGGTGGTCCAGTCGGCCGTCGATCCGACGGAGGTGGCCCGCGCCCAGTTGAAGCGCGCCGCCTCGTGCTACCGCCAGGGCGACTACAAGTGCGCGCTCGAGGGCTACCAGGCCGCGTACGAGTTCAAGGCGGTCCCCGAGCTCCTCTACAACATCGCGCAGACCCGCCGCCGCAAGGGTGACTACAAGGAAGCGTCGGCGGCGTACGGCAACTTCATCAAGGAGACCTCGAACCCCAAGATGCGGGCCGAGGCCGAGAAGTACCAGGCGCTCTGCGAGATGCAGCTCGACCCGAGCAAGGCGTCCACCTCGCTCGCGCTCGCGAGCGCGGGCGGCCCGGTCACAGCGGCCCAGCACGGCGAGATGCCCACCATCACGGGCCCGAACGGCCCCGGCCTGCCGCCGCCGAACCCGAACAGCACCGCCACCGACGGCTCCCCCGCGAACCCGGCCAATCCCGCGACGGCGCAGGCCAACCCGGCGAACCCGGCCGGCGCGACCAATCCGGACGGCACCCCGGCCGCCAACCCCTCGAATCCTGGAGCGAATCCGGCCAACGCCGCGCAGGCAGCCCAGGGCCAGAGCGCGGTCTCCGCGGCCCCGGCCCAGAAGGCGAACCTCTTCGGCGCGGTCGAGGAAGACCAGGACCCGCCCATCATCACGCACACGGCCGTGACCAAGGCCATCCGCGGCCAGCCGCTGCGCCTGTCGGCGCGCATCGTGGACGAGCGCTCGGATGTCGGCACCGCGCAGGCCTGCTGGAAGAACCTCTTCAAGCCCGACTACACCTGCGCGCAGCTCATCCGCACGGGCGAGGACAAGTTCGAGGTCGAGGTCCCCGCCAAGGCGGTCACCGACGGCTTCTCGTACTACCTCGAGGCCTACGACACCTCCGAGAACGGCCCGGCCCGCGCCGGCGCGCCCGAGCTCCCGAACGCAGTGGCCATCGACGAGGCGCCGCCCCCGAAGCCGGTCGAGCAGCCGAAGGTCGAGCCGCCCGTGGTGGCGCAGCAGCAGGAGACCCGCCCGCCCGCGCCTGACGAGGCGGTCGGCAGCGGCCAGAAGCCCGGCCAGGTGCCGGAGCAGAAGAACCACATCCTGAGCTACATCGCGATCGGCGGCGCCGTGGCGGCCGTGGGCGCCGGCATCGGCCTGAACTACCACGCGCAGACGCAGCTCAACAGCCTCACCGAAGGCGGTCACTCGACGTCCGAGATCGACAGCATCACCAATCAGGCGAATACGGAAAAAGTGGTTGGTTACGCGCTGTTCGGCCTCGGTGGCGCCTTGGTGCTCGGCGCGATCGCGTTCTGGAACGTCAGCTTCTGAGGAAGGGAACCCATGAAGAGGCTCCTCCATCTTCTGTG
The DNA here is from genome assembly GCA_018266095.1 of Deltaproteobacteria bacterium. Lineage (GTDB taxonomy): Bacteria > Myxococcota > Myxococcia > Myxococcales > 40CM-4-68-19 > CAIWCD01. The sequence continues at coordinate 6,171 of JAFEBC010000327.1, read as the reverse complement.
GCTGGGCGTCGCCGTCGCCGGACTTGCCGGCTGTACGACGACCATCTCCGGCGGACAGATCCCCTGCCAAAACGACGGGCAGTGCCAGACGGGCTACATCTGCGGCGAGGACAAGTTCTGCCGCTTGAAGCCCAAGTGCAATGACACCACGCAGGACCTCTGCAGTGGCGTCTGCACCGACCTGGACACGACGCTCGACTGCGGCGGCTGCGGCAAGGCCTGCGCCGACGGCGAGAAGTGCCAGCCCTCGAGCGACGGCGACAAGACCAAGGCCACCTGCTCCACCTTCTGCAAGACGGGGCTGACCGACTGCTCCGGCACCTGCCGCGACGAGCAGAACGACCGCACCAACTGCGGCGCCTGCGGCAAGGTCTGCGACAGCGGCAAGGCGTGCGTGGCCGGCCAGTGCACGCTCGACTGCCAGGCGGGCCTGACCAACTGCAGCGGGCTGTGCGTCGACAAGAACACCGACCGCGCCAACTGCGGCGCCTGCGGCACCTCGTGCAACGCGGGCGAGGTCTGCAGCGGCGGCGAGTGCGTCACCTCGTGCCCAGGCTCGCTCGCCGTGTGCGGCAGCTCGTGCGTCGACAAGCAGACCGACGAGGCCAACTGCGGCGCCTGCGGAAACTCCTGCGCGCCCGGGTTCTCGTGCGTTAGCGGCCAGTGCTCGCTCGTGTGCCAGAACGGCCTCTCCACCTGCGCCGTCGCGGGCACCAACACCTGCGTCGACAAGCTCAGCGACCCGCGCAACTGCGGCACCTGCGGCAACGCCTGCGGCGCGGGCGAGGCCTGCTCGGCGGGCACCTGCGTCGCCAACTGCCCCACCGGCCAGACGTACTGCGGCGCGGTCGGCAGCGGCCAGTGCGTGGACCTCAAGTCGGACGCCAAGCACTGCGGCACGTGCACCGGGGTGTGCGCCGCGGGCGAGGCGTGCGTGAACTCGAACTGCCAGCTCTCGTGCCAGGCGGGCCTGACCAACTGCGACGTCTCGGGCGTGCCGACCTGCGTCGACACCAAGACCGACGCGCGCTTCTGCGGCACCTGCGCCAAGGCGTGCAACGCGGGCGAGGTCTGCTCGAACGGCACCTGCGCGCTCGCGTGCCCGTCGGGCCTCACGCAGTGCGGGAGCTCGTGCGTGAACACGCAGACCGACTCGAGCAACTGCGGCAGCGGCGCGGCCGCCTGCGGCAACACCTGCGGCGCGGGCAGCAAGTGCATCGGCGGCCAGTGCACCCTCTCCTGCCCGAGCGGCTCGACGGCGTGCCCGACCAACAGCCCGACCTTCTGCACCGCGACCGGCCAGGACAACAACAACTGCGGCGCCTGCGGCAACGTCTGCGGCGCGGGCACCTCCTGCCAGGGCGGCTCCTGCCTGCCCACCTGCGACACCAGCCCGGCCGGCTCGCCGCGGCAGAAGCTCTGCGGCGACCAGTGCAAGGACATCAAGAGCGACCCGAACAACTGCGGCGACTGCGGCGCGGCCTGCGGCAGCGGCAAGGTGTGCAGCAACGGCGTCTGCCAGACCACGTGCGGCTCGAACCTCACGCTCTGCGCCGACGGCACCTGCCGCGACACGCAGAACGACCCGCAGCACTGCGGCGGCTGCACCAACGCGGCCTGCGGCGTGGGCCTGACCTGTGTGGGCGGGGTCTGCGGCTCGGTGTGCGGCAGCGGCCAGACCTCGTGCGGCGGCGTGTGCACCAACACGAAGTTCGACCCGAACAACTGCGGCACGGGCGCGGCGGCCTGCGGCAACTCGTGCAGCTCGGGTGCGAACGCGACGGGCGTGTGCAACAACGGCACCTGCGCGGCGCTCTGCTCGGCGGGCTTCGCCGACTGCGATCACGACGGCGCGAGCTGCGAGACCAACACGCAGACCGACGCGGCCAACTGCGGCGCGTGCGGGCTCAAGTGCACCTCGCCCGACAACGCGGCGGCGAGCTGCCAGACGGGCCTGTGCGGCGCGTACTCGTGCAGCGCGGGCTTCGGCGACTGCGATCCCAACCAGGCCAACGGCTGCGAGACGAGCTTCGCCGACGACGCCCTCCACTGCGGCGGCACGAGCTGCGGCGCGGCGGTCGCGTGCGCGGGCTCCACGCCCTTCTGCACCAGCGGCGCCTGCTCGGCCACGCTGCCCACGGGCGTGATGCAGAACGTCCAGGTCACCGACCTCACCGGCTACACGGTCTGCCACACGTCGACCTTCGCGGACTCGGGCACCTCGCTCGCGGCCATCCAGAGCGCGTGCACGGGCGCGAACCTCGTCATCGGCTGTCGCGCGGTGGGCAGCTCGCGGCTGCTCATCGCGGCGGCGGGGCCCAAGACCTCGGTGTTCACCGACACGGGCGCGGGCAACGCGACGACGGCCGTGGGCGGCGTCGGCTTCTACTTCACCGGCTCGGGGGCCATGGGCTTTGCGCCCGTGGCGGCGGCCATCAACCGCAGCGGCGGCGGCTGTGACACGAACGGCACCAGCGTGGACGCCTTCGTCAACGGCTACGGCAGCCAGCGCATGTGCTGGACCACCAACAGCGGCCTGCTCGGCGCCGGCGCGCGCTGCGGCGACACGCTGGGCGCGAGCAGCTCGTTCGAGCGGGTCATCTTGAGCAAGTAGCGGGTCGGCTGGGCAGTGGCGGGGCAGTGGCGGCGTTTCTTCGAGTCGAAGCCTATTGAGTGCAGCACGAACGAACGGGGCTACACATGAAGCGAACCTGGATGTGCGGAGCGGTCCTTGTCCTCGCGTCGCTGCAAGCAGCGGCCCAGGGGCTCGATCTGCCCGACCCCGCGGCGGTCAAGAAGGACGACAAGGCGACCGAGTCCAAGAAGGACGCCAAGAAGGCCGAGAAGGCGGCGGCCGACAAGGGTGATCCCCTGGCCCTGCCGGACATGAAGCTCGCCCCGGCCAAGGACGAGAAGAAGGACGCCAAGAAGGCGGAGCCGAAGGGCGATTCGCTCGCGCTCCCCGACCTGAAGCCGGTCGAGAAGAAGGCGGAGGCCAAGAAGGACGCCCTCAGCGACCTGATGGACGCGCCGCCCAAGAAGGACGACAAGGCCAAGGACGCGAAGAAGGACGCCAAGAAGGACGACCTGGCGGGCCTGGATTCGCTGACGGAGAAGAAGGACGCCGCCAAGGAGGCCAAGGACAAGGCGGCCGGGCAGCCGACCACGGCGACGATCACCAAGCCGCCGGCCACGGGCGCCACCGCGGGGGCGTCCGGGAGCACGCCGGGCGCGTCGGGTTCGACCTCGTCGACCAAGATCATCACGGCGGTCCCGGCGGACACCAAGGACAAGGCGGGGTCTGCTCCTCCGGCCACGGGCGGCGTCGCGTCGGTGCAGGCGCCGGCGCCGGGCGGCAAGACCGAGAAGGGCCCGTGGTGGGTCGAGATCAAGGCGGGGGCCGAGCGCGGCAGCGAGCGCTACATCGAGGGCGACACCTCGCTCACCCATCTTGGCGCCGCAGGTGCCTGGAACTTCTACGGAAACTGGCAGATGATCGGAAACTTCGACTTCCGCTCGTCGACGCAGGGCTACGTGATCAACACGCCGTCCTCCAATGGTCAGGCGCGGCCGCCCTCGCAGTTGGACGAGCAGCGCTACGACGGGCGCCTGGGCGTCGGCTTCGACACCGGCCCCAAGATCGCCGAGAGCGGACGGCTGATGCTGATGCCGACGCTCGCGGTGAACTTCCTCTCGCTGCAGAACAGCGCCTTCCCGACCAGCTTCTTCGGCCTCGAGGCCGGGCTCCAGGCGAGCTGGGAGCTGTCGCGGGCCGTCATCATCAAGGGCTCGATCGACTACGCCTTCAACTTCGCCGAGAGCACCACGCAGTCGGCCGTCGGCGCGCCCAAGGGGCACGTCGGCGCCACCGCGGGCCTCGTGCTGCCTCTCGAGGGCGGCTACGCGCTCTCGCTGAACTACGTCGGCGACTTCCTCGCCTTCCGCAACGTGTATCGCGTCGCCAACGGCGGCGCGCTCGGGTTCTCCACCACCTTCTAGTTCTTGCTGTCGACTCACCGCGAAAGGGCACTCTCCATGCTGCTCACTGTGCGCCGCCTCGGCGGAATCGGTCTCTGCGCGCTGCTCGCCGCTTGTCCCACGTCGGTCGGGACACCCACGGCCAAGTTCACTGCCACGCCCTCCACGGGCGTGAAGGTGGGACAGGTCGTCCAGCTCGACGGCTCCACGTCGTCGGAGCCGCAGAACCGCGAGCTCACGTACGCGTGGGCGTTCGCCAAGCTGCCCAACGGCTCGGCCGCGACGTTCAATGATTCTCACGCGGTGACGCCGAGCTTCGTGGCGGACGTCCCGGGCACCTTCACGGTGTCCTTGACGGTGGCGAACTCGTTCATCGCCAGCGCGGCGGCGACGCAGGACATCGTCGTCAGCCAGTGCGGCGCCAACGCGCCGACCACGGGCACGCTCGCGGTCAATCCCGCGGCTCCGGGCGTGGGCGTGACCACGCAGATCTCGGCGCCGAACGCGGCCGACGCGGACAACGCGGCGGACTGCGGGCTGTCGCAGACGATCAACTACCAGTGGCAGATGGTCTCGCAGCCCGCGGGCTCGACGGCGGCGCTGAACAACGCCACTGCCACCGCGCCGAGCTTCGTGCCGGACATCGGCGGCAACTACGTGGTGCGGCTCACCCTGACGGACTCGACTGGCCGGTCGTCGACGCCCGCCGAGACCACCATCACCGCGGCGGCCTGCGGCTCGAACACGCCCGTGGTCAACACCATCACGCCCTCGGTCGAGCTGCCGGGCCTGGGCCAGTCGGTGCAGCTCACCGCCGACGTCACCGATCTCGACAACAGCGCGGGCTGCGGCAACCTCGGCCAGACCTTCACGTACGCCTGGACGGCGCTCAACCTGCCCCAGGGCTCGAGCGCCAAGCTCAACAGCAACACCTCGGCCACGCCCAGCTTCACCACCGACATCGCGGGCGCGTACGCCTTCCGCCTCATCGTCACCGACTCGACCGGCCGCGCGTCGCTGCCCAAGGACATCACGCTGACGGCCTCGACCTGCGGGTCGAATCCCCCGGTCCCCACCCTCGCCTTCTCGCCCGCCAAGCCGCAGATCGGCACCGCGGTCCAGCTCTCGGCGACGGTCACCGATGACGACAACAGCGCCACCTGCAACCTGAGCCAGACGTTCACCTACGGCTGGAGCTTGCGCTCGCAGCCCTCGGGCAGCCTGGCGACGCTGAACAACCCGGCGGCGACGAACCCGACCTTCACCGCGGACGTCGCGGGCAACTACGTCATCGAGCTCACGGTCACCGACTCGGCGGGCATCAAGAGCGCGCCGACGCAGCAGACCATCGCGGTCACCGCCTGCGGCACGGCCTCACCGGTCATCGGCACCATCGCGCAGGCCACGCCGGCCAGCGCGCCGAACCCGGGCCAGCAGGTCACGGTCTCCTCGACGGTGACCGACGCGGACGACACGTGCAAGGCCACGGGCGCGCCGAACCAGAAGCAGACGTACGCGTGGACGTTCAAGGCGCGGCCGTCGGACAGCCAGGCGTTCTTCGAGGACCCGACCGCGGCCACGGCGACGTTCACGGCGGACACGGCGGGCACCTACCAGCTCCAGCTCATCGTCACCGACGAGACCGGCCGCTCGTCGGCGCCCAAGTTCCTCGACATCACCACCACGCGCTGCGGCCTCGCGGCGCCGGTCATCTCCGCCACCAGCTTCTCGCCGGGCTCGATCAACCCGAACACGGCGGTCACGCTGGGCGCGACCTGGAGCGACACCGACAACACCACGTGCGGCCTCTCGCAGAGCGTGACGCTCGCGTGGACGCGCCTGCAGGCCCCGCCCACCAGCGCGGCCGTGCTGCCCACGCCGGTCTCGGCCGCCGCCACCGCGCCGGGCGCCGCGCAGAACGTGACCTTCACGCCGGACGTGATCGGCACCTACCAGTTCCAGGTGATCGCCACGGACTCCAAGGGCCTCTCGTCGGCGCCTGCGTTCGTGACCTTCTCCACCACCACCTGCGGCGCGGCTGTGCCCACCATCGCCAGCTTCGGCGCCAGCGCCTCGACCAGCACCGGGCCGTTCACGGCGACGCTCTCGAACCTCACGCCCACGCAGCCGGTGTTCCTGAACGTGGTCGGTGACGACGCCGACAACCACGGTACGTGCAACCTGAACCAGAAG
>JAFEBC010000326.1 GCA_018266095.1 Deltaproteobacteria bacterium | reverse complement strand
GGCGCACATCTCCCAGCCTTGCTCCACCAAATTCTTCCCTCGCCCAAGCCGCGTTCGTCTGCTCGCTTTTCATCCCTGACAGAAACCACAGGGGTACGACACTTGTGGCCAATGCTTAGGGCGTGGGGAGGGATTGCGCCCGACTGAGGCGCGGCACATCAAGGTCATCAACCGGAGCTTCCAGCACCTCGCGGACGCGAGGTGCCGGTCGTGCCGCAAGCCTCCCGGAGGGCGCAACCCTCCCCACGCCTCGGGACCGCGGAGACAACCGAAGCGCCCAGCGAGAGCGGCAGATCCCCCTCCCGAGCCCCCGCGTAGATCCGAGCGGAACGCCGCGCGTTGACAGCGAGAGTCCCCCGTGGCACGCAATCGCGCTCGACCCAGAGGGAGCGGAATGAATCCGGCTGACACTGGCATCAACTACTTCGAGATCATCACCCACGGCGGCGTGATCGGCACGGGCGTCTTGCTGCTGCTCCTGGCCGCGTCCGTGTGGAGCTGGACCATCATCGTGCGCAAGTCGATGCACCTGCGCAAGGCGCGCGAGGAGAGCCAGCAGTTCCTCGAGGCGTTCTGGCGCAGCAAGCGGCTCGACGCCATCTACACGGCCGCCGAGGGCCTGCCGCTCTCGCCCGTCGCGCAGGTGTTCCGCACCGCGTACGTGGAGCTCTCCAAGGTCACGCAGGGCCAGGCGTCGGCGGAGCAGTCGATGCACGACCAGATGGGCGGCTTCGAGAACGTCGAGCTCGCGCTGCAGCGTGCGTCGAACGCGGAGCTGACCGCGCTGGAGGCCACGGTGCCCTTCCTCGGCACGACGGCCTCGGCGGCGCCCTTCGTGGGCCTGTTCGGCACCGTGTGGGGCATCATGCGCGCCTTCAACGACATCTATCAGATGGGCAACGCGAACCTCGCCACGGTCTCCAAGCCCATCTCGGAGTCGCTCATCGCCACCGCGGTGGGACTCTTCGCGGCCATCCCGGCGTTGATTGCGTACAACGCGTTCAACGCGCGCATCCGCGTGCTCGAGAACGAGATGCGCAACTTCGGGGCGGACTTTTTGAACATCATCAAGCGGCACATCTTCAAGAAGGCGGCCTAGGGACATGGCCTTCGGCGGAGGCAGTGACAGCAGCGGACGGCGCGCGATGACGGACATCAACGTCACGCCGCTCGTCGACGTCATGCTGGTGCTGCTCATCATCTTCATGGTCACCGCGCCGCTCATCCAGAGCGGGGTGAAGGTCGATCTGCCCAAGACGCAGGCGCAGCAGATGGAGCACTCCGAGGAGAAGCTGGTGCTCGCCATCACCAAGGACCACAAGGTGTTCCTGGGCGACACCGAGATCGCGTACGTCGACCTGGAGAAGAAGCTCACGGCCAACGCGCGCATCCAGAAGGAGAAGGAGCTCTACCTGCAGGCGGACCGCGGGCTGCCGTACGGGTTCGTGGTCGAGGTGATGGCCATCGCGCGGCGCGCGGGCGTGGAGTCGCTCGGCATGATCACCGACCCGGAGCAGACGAGGCACCCGTGAGCATGGGCGATCCGGAGCACCACGATCACGCGGAGTTCGAGGGCGACGACTCGGAGACGCTCGTCGCCGAGCAGGGCGTGAAGCTCGACGCCACGCAGGCGATCGAGGCGCCGGTGTCGATCCCTGAGCCGGTGTCGTCGGTGGGCGCGGACGTGAACAAGAGCATGCTGGATCGCGCGCTGGGCGTGAACCGGACCGTGCCGTTCGCGATCGCCATCGGGTTGCACGTGGTGGTGTTCGGGGCGGCGATCCTCATCCCGCGCATCTTCTGGCACTCGACGCGGATGCAGAAGCCCATCATCGCCAAGCTGGTCACCAAGGGGAAGCCGCGCGACAAGAACCTCATGCCCACGCGGCCGGAGCCCGCGCCGCCGCTGCCGAGCCCGCGCGCAGCCATCCCGGCGCCGAACGCGCCGCCGGCGCCCGCGGCCAAGCCGAGCAAGCTGGCCTCGAACGACGTCAAGCCGGTGCCCGCCAAGAAGCCGCTCTCGCGCGCGGAGCTGATGGCGCGGGCGCTCGCGGGCGTGGACGCGAACGTGGAGAAGGACCGCAAGGAGCGGCCGGTCGAGAAGGAAGGCGCCGAGGACGGGTCCGAGGAGGGCACGGCGGCGAGCGCCGAAGAGGGCGACCAATACTTCGCCGCGGTGCAGGCGGCCATCCTCGCCAACTACGTGCTGCCGTCGATCATCAGCGAGACCGAGCGCATGACCTTGAAGGCCACGCTGGTGGCCTACATCGCGCGCGACGGGACCATCGTGCGGCACGAGTTCGAGAAGCGCAGCGGGAACAAGTTCTTCGACGACGCGCTGGAGCTGGCCATCAAGCGCTCCAAGGTGCCGCCGCCTCCGCCGGACCGCGAGAAGACGGTGCGCGAAGGCGTGGCGCTGGTGTTCACGCCATAGGCCTTGCTAGGTTCCGGCCGTGAACCAGTCCCGCACGACCCCTCTCGTCTGCGCTGTCGTCTGCGCCTCCGCTCTCTGCACCCTGCCCGCCTTCGCCGGCGGCGACCGGCCCGTCATCAACGTCGAGGGCGCGCGCATCCAGGCGTACCCGATCGCCATCGCGCCGGCCATGGGCGAGCAGGTGTCCGGCCAGGCCATCGCGCAGGTGCTCGCCGCCGACTTCGATCGCAGCGGGCTCTTCAAGGTCCTCAATCCGGATTCGTTCCTGGCCGATCCGAAGACCGAAGGCCTGACGCCGGACAAGATCGACTTCAACAAGTGGACCACGGTGGGCGCGGCCGGCCTGGTCAAGCTGCAGGCCTTCGTCACCGACAAGGAGGTGAAGGTCGAGTTCCACCTCTACGACAGCGCGCGCGCGGCGCAGATCCTGAGCGGGACGTACTCCTCGCCCCACGCGGGCCTGCGGCAGATCGCGCACCGCTTCGCCGACGACGTGGTGAAGTACTTCACGCAGCAGCCCGGCGACTTCGAGACGCGCATCGCCTACGTGCGGCACACGGAGAGCGGCAAGCAGATCGTCATCGCCGACTCCGACGGGTTCAACGCGCAGGCGCTCACGGGCGCGTCGATCAACCTCCTGCCGGCCTGGGCGCCCGACGGGAAGTCGCTCGCGTTCACCACCTTCCGCGACGGCGCCGCGCACATCTACTCGGTCGACGCCTCGTCGCGCGCGATCACGCCGCTCGTGCTCATGGGCGACTTCGCCACCGGCGCCTCGTACGCGCCGGACGGCCTGCGCTTCACCTTCAGCGCCAGCCGCGACGACAACACCGACGTGTACCTCTCGCAGTCCGATGGCTCGGCCGGACGCCAGCTCACCGACGCGCGCGGCATCGACATCAGCGCGAGCTGGAGCCCCGACGGCAAGCAGCTCGCGTTCATCAGCGACCGCGCGGGCTCGCCGCAGCTCTACCTGATGAACGCGGACGGCACGAACCAGCGCCGCCTGACCTTCAAGGGCAACTACAACCAGGAGCCGGCGTGGAGCCCCAAGGGCGATCTCATCGCCTTCAGCGGGCGCGACGAGAAGCGCATGTTCGACATCTACACGGTCGCGGTGGCGAGCGGCGAGATCAAGCGCCTGACCGGCAACGCGGGCACCAACGAGAAGCCCACCTGGTCACCGAGCGGGCGCACGCTGATGTTCGTGTCCTCGCGCAGCGGCAAGCGGCAGCTCTGGACCATGACCTTCGACGGCAACGCCCAGCGCCAACTGACCAACGAGCCCATGGGCGCCAGCGATCCGGCGTGGGGGCCGGCGAGCGGCGACAAGAAGTAGGAGCGGTACGCACCGTCGCACCTCCAACCGGACCAAGAGCGGGCCCGGGGCGTGGGGCGGGATTGCGCCGCCTTGAGCGCGCGGCAGCACCCAACGTTGAACGGAGCTCC
>JAFEBC010000325.1 GCA_018266095.1 Deltaproteobacteria bacterium | reverse complement strand
TGGGAGATTCGATGCGCCCGAGGCCGGGGCGAGGGGCGACTCCTCGCGATCTCCCTCGCCAGAAATCGTGTGAGACCTGGAAATTTCTTGAAGCTGCGCCTAGTTGCCCGGCACCCGGCGCACCCGCGCACCGAGCGACGTCAGCTTCTTCTCCAGCCCCTCGTACCCGCGGTCCAGGTGGTACACGCGCGACACCGTCGTCTTGCCCTCGGCGCGCAGGCCCGCGAGCACCAGCGAGGCCGACGCGCGCAGGTCCGTGGCCATCACCTGGGCGCCGCTGAGGCGCGGGACGCCCTTGACCACCGCCGTGTGTCCGTCCACGGAGATGTCGGCGCCCAGGCGCTGCAGCTCGTTCACGTGCATGAAGCGGTTCTCGAAGACGGTCTCGACCACGCGGCTCGCGCCCTTGGCGACGGAGAGCAGCGCCATCAGTTGCGCCTGGAGATCCGTGGGATAGCCCGGATAGGGCGCGGTGATGACGTCGACGGCGTCGGGGCGCGCGGGGGCGCGGACGCGCAGGCCGCCGGACTCGGAGGTGAAGCTCGTGCCGGCCTCGCGCAGCTTGGCGAGCGCGGCCTCGAGGTGCTGCACGGGCGCGCGCTTGACCAGCACGTCGCCGCCCGCGATGGCCACGGCGCACAGGAGCGTTCCGGCCTCGATGCGGTCGGGGATGACGGTGGCGTTCGCGGGCTTGAGCTCGTCGACGCCCTCGATGGTGATGAGCGGGGTGCCCTCGCCGGTGATGTTCGCGCCCATGGCGCGGAGCTGCTCGCCGAGGGCGATGATCTCGGGCTCGCGGGCGCAGTTCTCGAGCACGGTCTTTCCGTCGGCGAGCGCGGCCGCCATCATCAGATTTTCGGTGCCGGTGACGGTGGGCAGGTCGAACAGGATGGTCGCGCCCTTGAGCCGCTTGGCGGTGGCGATGACGTAGCCGCCCTCGAGCGTGATCTGCGCGCCCAAGGCCTCCAGGCCCTTCAGGTGCTGGTCGATGGGCCGGGCGCCGATGGCGCAGCCGCCCGGGAGCGAGACGCGGGCGCGGCCGAAGCGGGCGACGAGCGGGCCGAGCACGAGGACGCTGGCGCGCATGGTCTTGACGAGCTCGTACGGCGCCTCGGCCTTCTCGAGGTTCGACGCGTCGACGTGGAACGTGCGCGACGCGGGCTGGCCCACGGGGATGGGCTCGCCCCTGGGCGGCGGGGGCAGGCTCGGCGAGATGGGCTCTGAGCCGTCGCCGCGGCCGACCTTGGCGCCCATGTGGCCGAGCAGGCGGCCGAGCGTGCGGATGTCGGCGAGGTCGGGCACCTCCTGGAACACCGAGCGGCCCGGCGCCAGCAGCGACGCGGCGATCATGGGCAGCGCGGCGTTCTTGCTGCCGCTGACGCTGACCTCGCCAGAGAGGGGGAGTCCGCCTTCGATCTCGATCGCGTCCACGGTGAGCCTCGTTGCGAATGCCGGATGGGGAGCGTTGCAAGCCTGATGGGAAGCCTAGCGAGAAGGATGCCAGCCGCGCGCGAGAGGCTTAGGGACTTCTCGCGCACAAGACCCGCGAGAGCCCGGCGAGATCCTTCACCACCGTGGCCTCGATGAGGCCGGCCCGCTCGGCGAGATGGAGGGCGGCGTCGTCCTGGCTCGGGTCCAACTCCATGAAGAAGCTCCCTCTGGGGGAGAGCCAGCGCGGCACCTCGGCCACCAGGCGCCGGATGGTCACGAGGCCGTCGTCGCCGCCAAAGAGGGCGAGCGCGGGCTCGTGCTGGACGATCTCGGGCGCGAGCGTGGGCTTGTCGGTGGCGGGGATGTACGGCGGGTTCGCGGTGATGACGTCGTAGCGCGTGCCAGGCGTCAGCGGGGCGAAGAGGTCGCCCTGGTGCACGTGGGCGCGGCCGGCGCCGTGGCGCTCTGCGTTTTGTCGAGTCACAAGGACAGCATCTGTAGACAGCTCGACCAGGTCGACGGTGACGTTCTCGCGCTCGGCGGCGATGGAGACGCCGATGGCGCCCGAGCCTGCGCAGAGGTCGAGGACGCGCAGAGCCTGCGAAATCTCAGGCGTTTTCGAGGTCTCAGACGCTTTCTCGGGAGAGGTCTCAGACGCTTTTTCGGAGGTCTCAGACGCTTTCCCAGCGCGCTCATCGAGGGCCTGCAAGGCCGCCTGGACCAAGAGCTCCGTCTCGGGCCGCGGGATGAACGCGCGCTTGTCCACCGCGAACGGGCGCCCGTAGAACTCCTTCACGCCCAGGATGTACGCGACCGGCTCCCGCTGCGCGCGGCGCTGGATGAGCTGCTTGAAGCGCGCCAACTCGTCGGGCGAGAGCGGCTTGTCGTGGTCGATGTAGAGCCGCACGCGGTCGCACTTGAGCGCGTCCGCGAGCAGGAGCTCGGCGTCCAAGCGCGGCGAATCGACGCCCTTCTTCTGCAGCCAGTCGCGCGCCCACACGAGCATCGAGCGCACCGTCCAGGTCTGCGGCTGCTGCGGCTGGGTCACGGCCTCGCTCAAGCGTCGCCCTTGGACGGGTCGCGGAGCTGCTGCTTGAGCATTTCGGCCTGGTAGAACGTGCGGCAGGCGTCGAGCACGTCGCCGATGTCGCCGTCCATCACCGCGGGCAGGTTGTGGCGCGTGAGGCCGATGCGGTGATCCGTGAGCCGGTCCTGCGGGAAGTTGTACGTGCGGATCTTCTCGCTGCGGTCGCCGGTGCCGACCTGGCTCTTGCGGGCCGCGTCGCGCGCCGACATCTGCTTCTCCAGCTCCATCTCGTAGAGCTTGGTCTTGAGCATCTTCATCGCCATCGCGCGGTTCTTGAGCTGCGACTTCTCCTGCTGGCACTTCACGACCACGCCCGAGGGCTTGTGCGTCAGGCGCACAGCCGAGTCGGTGGTGTTCACGCTCTGGCCGCCCGAGCCCGTGGAGCGCATCACGTCCATCTGGATGTCGGCCGGGTTCACCTGCACGTCCACGTCCTCGGCCTCGGGCATGACGCTGACCGTGGCGGTCGAGGTGTGGATGCGGCCTTGCGCTTCCGTGGCCGGCACGCGCTGGACGCGGTGCACGCCCGACTCGTACTTGAGCGTCGAGTAGATGGCCTCGCCCGAGATGGTGACGGTGGCGTCCTTGATGCCGCCCGCGGCGTTGTCCATCGCGTCGACGAGCACGGCCTTCCAGCCCTTGCGCTCGGCGTAGCGCAGGTACATGCGCAAGAGCTCCGCGCCGAAGAGTCCGGCCTCGTCGCCGCCCGCGCCCGCGCGCACCTCCAGGATCACGTTGCGCTCGTCGTTCGGATCCTTCGGCAGGAGCAGGATCTTGAGCTTGCCGTCGAGCGCTTCGAGCTGCGCCTCGAGCGGCCCGATCTCCTCCTTGGCAATCTCGCGCATCTCGGGGTCCTCGAGCAGCGCCTTGGCGTCCTTGAGCTGCGCGCGCACGCGCTGAAACTCACGGAACGTCTCGACGAGCGGCTCGAGCGACGAGCGCTCCTTGGCCACGGCCTGGAACTTCACGCGGTCGTTGATGACCTCGGGGTTCGACAGGTCGGCCGTCAGGCGCTCGAACTTGCGATCGATCTCTTGGAGCTTGTCTTCCACGCGCGGCTGTTTATGCGCATTCGCCGCGCGTGGTCAACGGATGGTCAGGGGGCCCACTTGGCCGAGAGGTAGGCCTGGACGTTGGTGACGTCGTTGCTGCTCATCGGACCGCTGACGACCATGAGCTCCGCGAGGCCGCCGGGGAAGCTGTTCAGGAAGTCGAGTCCGCCGGCGAAGGTGGCGTCGAAGGCGCCGCTCTGGCCTTCCGAGGAGGCGAGGGTGGTGCCGTTCAGGCGGATCTCGCTGTGCGCGCCGCTGCGCAGGAAGGCCATGAAGTTCCAGGCCTTTCCGAGCGTCGGGCCGCTGCTGTGCGCGCTGTCGTCGGGCGCGTAGGTCTGCGTGACGAGGCGCGAGGTGCCGGCGTTGCCGCTGTCCCAGTAGGTGAAGAAGTCGCCCCACGGAGCGTGGATGTTGAGGCGGTCGGCGCCGGCGGCGAGGTTGCCGTTCTCGTAGTGGAAGAGCGAGCCGTTGGTGGCGGTGCGCGGGCCGCTGGTCGAGGCGACGAGGCGGTTGCGGAAGACGGCGAAGAGGGCGACGTCCTGCGTGCTGGTGGCGGCGAAGTAGCTCGCGGGGATGCCGGTGACGGAGAAGGCGCTGGTGGTCGAGGCCGTCTGCACGACGGGGAACGGGGCGGTCAGGCCGTTCGTGGCGCTGTCGTTCACGTGCGCGTCGTCGAAGGTGAAGCCGGCGCCCGAGGGGAAGGCGAAGAGGTCGCTCGCGCGGTCCTTCCAGGGGATGACCTTGCCGCCCGAGACGCGCAGGGTCTGGGCGCAGGCGGCGTCGAACCAGAACTTCGTCTGGCCTGAGCCGCTGAAGCCGGGCTGCGTGGTGCAGGGCGCGGCGTGCGTGTCGAGGAGGAGGCCGAGCGGGCCGTTGATCTCGGTGAGGCCGGTGGGGTCGTCGAAGCCGTCGAGGAAGCGCGCGGCGGTGCTGGTGGCGACACCCTTGAAGAGGGAGTACACGAGGACGGAGTTGCCGGTGCGCGAGCTGGCGAAGAGCTCGTGCGCGTACGGGTCGTAGGCGAGGCCGGTGAGGTCGGAGAGCTGCACGCCGCCGGTCTCGAGCTCCTGGATCGCAGGCGTGCTGGTGGCGACGGTGCGCGGGTACAGGCGGATGAGGCCGCTGTAGGCGACGGCGAGCTGGTCACCGGCGAGCGTGAAGGTCACGGGGTTGCCGGCGTCGCCGTCGGTGCCGTTCAGGAAGTGGATGGTGCGCAGCGGCGCGTCCTGGTTGTGCGCGGATTCGGCGTAGACGTCGATGAGCGCGGAGCCGGTCTGCAGCACGTACAGCTCGTGGCGGATGGGGTCGAACTCGATGCCGCCGATGCCCTGCGCGCGGGTGGTGAGCGTGCGGCGCGAGGTGGCGTCGCCCGAGGCGCTGGTGTCGATCCAGTAGAGCGTGGCGCTGGCCGAGTCGGCGACCACGACCTTGTTGGCGATGGAGTCGTAGGCGAAGCCGCCCAGCGTGCCGAAGGTGTGGCCGTCGACGGTGTGGATGGTGACGAGCGGCGCGAGGTTGCCGCGGGCGTCCCAGCCGGCCTCGCCGCGCTCGTGGATGGTGATGCTGGGGAGCGTGTTGGTGGTGGCGTTGAAGACGTAGAGGTAGCCGTTGATGGAGAGGGCGCGCGTGGGGTTGGCGAGGCCGGTCTGGTCGGTCTCGGAGGGCGGCGCGAAGAGGCTCCGGCCGAGCGGCGCGGTGACGTCCTGGTCGAGCGGGTTGAAGCCGAGGAGCGCGGGGCGGCTCTGCGAGCGCATGCTGCGCGAGAGGACCATGAGCTGCGCGGGCGGGTCGGCGTAGCGGAAGGCGCCGAGCTCGGTGGCGGACTGGCCGTCGGGGTTGGTGAGCACGAGGTCGAGCGCGTCGGCCTCGGTGGCTTGCGCGGGACAGGTGAAGATGAGGTAGCCGGGGGCGGCGAGCGTGGAGCTGACGGCGACGCCGCCGAGCTTCACGGTGGTGGCGGCGCTGAGGTTGTCGCCGTGCGCGCGGCAGCCGGTGGCGAAGTTGCGCGGGCCGCTGCCGGGGCTGACCTCGACGATGGAGGGCGGCGGGTCCCAGGTGAAGGTGCTGGTCGTGCTCTGGCCGTCGGGGTTCTTGATGCCGAGGTCGAAGGTGCCGGGCGTGTGCGCGGCGAGGGTGAGCGCGAGCTGCGTGCTGCTGTTGAAGAAGACCTCGCCGGCCGAGGCGCCGCCCGAGACGAGCGCGGTGGCGCCCTGCTGGAAGTTGGCGCCGTTGATCATGACGCTGGTGCCGCCCGCGGAGGAGCCGTGCGTGGGGGAGAGGCTGGTGATGCTGGGGGCGGCCTGGAAGAGGAAGGAGTTGGCCTGCGTGGCGAACTGGCCGTCGCCGTTCATGACGACGATGTCGGCGCTGCCCGCGGCGTGCGCGGGCGTGTGGCAGGTGATGGTGGTGCCCGCGAGGTCGATGGAGAGGCCGTCGCA
>JAFEBC010000324.1 GCA_018266095.1 Deltaproteobacteria bacterium | reverse complement strand
CTGCACGACAGCTTCCTGGAGGCCTGGCAGCACGCCAGCGAGTACGATCCGAAGCGCAGCTCGGTGCGCACGTGGCTCTTGTTGCGGCTGCGCAGCCGGTGCCTCGATCGCATCCGCTCGGCGGACCGCCTGCGTCCCGTGGACGAGCTGCCTCCCGAGAAGGCCGAGCCGCAGGAGGAGTCTCCCGAGCTGTCCCCGGATCGCGCCCGCGCACGCAGGGCGCTCGATTCGCTGCCCGAGGCGCAGCGCACGGTGCTGGAGCTCGCCTACTTCGGCGGCCTGACCGGCGCGCAGATCGCGGAGAAGCTCGGCGTCCCCCTTGGCACCGTCAAGACCCGCGTGGCGCTCGGCCTCGCCAAGCTGCGCGAACAGCTCGCCGACCCCGATCCCCAAGGAAGCAGCGACCGATGAGCGACAAGCGTGAGCCTCCGGATCCTTCGCTCGGCATCTTGGGCCTCTCGGGCCTGAGCATGGAGGAGCAGGCGCGCCTCGAGCGTGAGCTGGCCCGCGACGCCAAGGCGGCGGCCCTCGCGCGCGAGTCGGACGAGGCGCTGACGAAGCTCGCGGAGCGCCTGGCGCCCATCCCTCCGCCGCCCGCGCTCTGGGATCGCATCGCGCGCTCGACCGAGCTGGTCAAGCCGCTCGACGTCGCCGTGGCTCCGCACACAAAGCACCTCTCCGCGCTGCTCGATCTCGGCGAGTCCGCGGTGCGCGCCATCATCGCCAACCTGCCGCGCCGCGCGCACTGGGTGCAGGGCCTCGCGCCCAACGTGGACCTCTTCCACCTCGCGCCCGGCCCCGCCCTCGCTGGCGCCGCGTGTGGCTTCGTGCGCGTGCCCGCGGGCGCCCCGTTCCCCGAGCACACGCACCTGGGCGAGGAGCTCGTCTTCGTGGTCCAGGGCGGCTGCGTCACCAGCGACGGCCAGGTCGCGCGCGCCGGCGACGAGCTGCGCATGCCCGCGGGCAGCTCGCACGGGCTCACCGCCATGGTGGGCGCGGACCTCGTCTATCTCGCCATCGTGCGCGAGGGCATCCGCATCGGCGACCGCGAGCTGCGGGTGAGCGACCCGGGGCTGTAGCGGCCCCGGCGACGGCGGCCCTATTGCGTGCAGGTTCCGTTGGCGACCCTGCTGCCGTAGCGCGTCGTCAGCGTGGCGTTGCCGCTGTTGCGAGAGTCCTTGCGTGCCGAGGGCCAAGGGGTGTCCGCGAGGCCGTTGTCGTCGGTGATGAACGCGCGCACCTCGTTACCGTTGGCCACGAAGAGGTGTCCGGCGCAGTCCATCGCGATGCGGTAGCTGAGGGAGCCATTGGGGTTCCAGTACCAGCTCACGGCCGTCCCCTTGTAGGCGGCAAGCGAGGCGCTCGAGCCGAAGCTGCTTCCGAGCGTGACGTACGTGTGCGCGTTGGACCCTAGGAGTACCTGCTGCACGTTGGAGCCGAGGCTGGACAGGCGCGTCGTGAAGGTGCTCGTGGATGCGGCCGGGGACCCGCTCAGCAAGCCGCCTGAGTCGCCGCCGACCAGGATGTTCGTGCCCGTGGTCCCCTCGAACACCGCGTCGCAGGTCAGGGCCCGGCCGTTCGAGATCGTGTACTGGGCCGAGAACGGCTGCACGAACGCACGCAAGCGGCCAGTGCTCGAACTCGAGCCTCGCTTGTCCGGGATGAACACGATGTTCCCGTCGCTCAAGGGCGAGAACGAGTCCGCGCTGGTGCTCCCGACGACTGGGGTCGCTGCCGCCTGAGGCCCGGTGTTCAGGATGACCTGCTTGCTGAACTCGTGAGAGCCGGTGCCATTGTCGGTGCCGTAGTAGATGGCGCCCAGCGCATTGGTGCTGGTGTCGGACATGAAGAGGGGCGCCGAGAGGTCGACGGTGTTCGCCGAGGCGCTCGACAGTTGGATCATGCTCGCGTCTGCAAAGGCCCCCAGTTCCCAGAGCGTCGAGGAGTTCTCCCCGTCCGGCAGGAACACGACCTCGTCGGTCTCGTCGGCATTGCTCGCGTTCTTCACTTTCACTGTCGCCACCGCAGGCGCGACGTAGAACGCACCCAGGTTGTCCTGCAGCCAGTTGGCGACGCCGTGGACCGAGATCGATGCGGCCGCCGACTGAGCCGACGAGGCGACGTAGATCGACGCCGATTCCTTGTCGCCTGCTCCGATGGCGGGAGAGTCATTGATGGCGCCAAAGGGCACGTCGACCGTGCCTCCATTGACCGTGCCAATGCCCCAACTCCAGTTGATCGACGACGTGGCCGTCGACCCCGTGTCAGGAATCGGTCCCGCGTTGCGGAGGGAGAACAGCGTGTCGCCCGCGCCGACGCCCGTCGCGATCACGTCGCCGCTCGGATGCACGCCGAGGCCGATGACCTGCGTCAGCCCGAGCGTCGCAAACCACCACAGGCGCGACACGCGCACAGTCGAGGTCGAGCTGAACACGTGCGTCGCAGGCTGCCCCGACGGCTGCCGGGCGTTGTCATAGGCCCCGAACGCGAACGTCAGGTTGCCGGCCGGATTCGCGGTGCTGGTCCCCGTGTGGAACTCGCCCACCTTGGTGAGGTCGTTGAGCGCGAACGACGTGTCCACGGTGCAGGTCGTGCCGCCCGAGCAGCCGAGCGTGAGCAGCGGTCCCGTGCTCGTGGTCCCGTTGGTGGCGATGCCGTTCACGCGCAGGCTGGTGCTGCTCGACACGCCAGAGATGTCCGTGATCGTCCCGCTGATGCGCACCGTGTCCGAGTAGATGAACGACCCGCCGTCCCAGCCGGTGCCCGCCATCGCCGCGGGGTACTGGATGCCGGCGCCGCTGGTGGGCACGCCCTGCTTGCTGAGCGTGAGGTTCACCGTCGGCGCCGCGTCATCGAACGTGCGCGTGCCGCTCGCCGTCGCCGTGTTGCCGAGCCGGTCCACCGCGGTGACCACGAACGTCGCTGGCCCTTCAGTGCCGGCCGCGATGGCCTCGTGCCCGTCGAGGTTGAACGTGAACGACCCGCCGTCCTGCGCGGCGTAGAAGTGGCCACCGTTCCCGCTGATGGCCGCCTTGGGGCGGTTGGTGCCGCCGTCGTCGACGCCCACGAAGTCGTCGATCTCCACGATCGCGGGCACGCTCTGGTTGCCGCCGGTGCCGTTGTCGCGCGGGTAGACCGTGGGGTCGGCGGGGATGGTGATGGTCGGGGGCGTGTTGTCGAAGTAGACGCCGCCGTCCGCGCTGCCCTGGTGCGAGCCGCGGTTCTGCGGCGGCAGGCTGCCGGACACGCCGTCGGCGGCCGAGATGTAGAAGGCGAGCGGCGCGGTGCCGTCGAACTGCTGCGCCATGCCGGGCCGCGGGAGGGTGAACGTCCAGGTGCCGCCGTCGAGCGTCGCGCCCGCGTGCGGACACGCGCCCGACTCGCCCTCGACGCGCAAGCACACCGTGCCCGCGTCGAAGCCCGACTGATCCTGCAGGAACGCGCTCACACCCAGGTTGCCGCCGTCGGACTTGTAGTAGCCGGGGCCGCCGTCCCAGTCGGGCGCGGTGGTGACCGTGATCTGCGTGATGCGCGGGCCGAGGTTGTCCACGTTGAGCGCGCCCGCGAAGCTGCGCTGGTTTCCGAGGCGATCGGTGAAGCGCACGGAGAACGCGAACGGGCCCTCGATGGCGGGCACCGTCTGCTGCGCGAGGTTGATGGCGCTCGCCCAAGTGCCGCTCGTGGTGGTGCTGGCGCCGAGCTGCGGCGTGCCCGTGGCGATGACCGCGCTGTTGATGAGCACCTCGAACTTCGTCGCGCCGCCCTGGAGCGAGCCGCCGAGGTCCGCGACCGTGCCGGAGATGGCCACGGTGTCGAGCTGCGCGTGCCAGGTGAGGTCGGTGTTGATGGTGGCCGTGGGCCCGGCGCGGTCGATGAGGAGGACCTGCTTGGGGTCGCCGCTGAGCGTGGCCGCGTTGCCCGCGCCGTCCACGCCGTCGATGCGGAAGGTCACGGTGGCGTTCTGGCCATCGGGGCAGAGCGTGTCGTCGACCGCGAACGTGAACGTCGCCGTCTTGTCGCTGGCCACTGTGGAGGTGACCGCCGCGTGCGTGCCGGAGAGGAAGGTGAGCGACGCGCTGGTGCCGAGCGTGCCCGAGCCGTCGGTGCCGTCGTCGATGGAGGCCTTGACGGTGACGGTCGCGCCCGGGCCGACGAGCGCGCTGCGGCCGTCGGTGACCATGGTGATGGTGGGCGCGGTGGCGTCGAGGACCACGGCCACGGGCGCGCTGTCGAGGGAGCCCGCCGCGTACGCGATCACCGCGAAGAGCTCGGCTGGTCCCTGCGCCACGGCGCTCGCGTCGATGATGCCCGCGAAGTTCGCCGGGTCGCTGCCCGCGGGCGTGGACGTGGGCGCGCTCTGCGCCAGGACCGTGGAGTTGCGGCGCAGCTCGAAGTGCAGCGAGGTCACGCCGCCCGGCGCGCGCGCGGTGGCCGTCGCGTGGATGGTCGCGCCGACGCTCGCGTTCGCGGCCGGGCCCGTCACCTTCACCTCGGGCGCCGTCGCGGCCGTGCAGGTGGCCGTGGTCAGATCGCACACGTGCGCCGTGTCGCAAGGCGGGTTGCACGCCGCGTCCACGCACTGCGCGTTCTGGCACGCCTTGCCGCTCGGACACGCCGGGAAGCACCCGTTGTCGGGGACCACGCACACGGGCGGCGACTGCGTGGTGTCGCAGGTCGCGCCCGCCGCGCAATCGCTGGAGGTGGTGCAGGTGCCGACCTCGGACGTCTTGCAGGCCCACGACGCGGCCAGCGCGAGGAGCAGCGGGAGGATGCGGAGCTCGATGCGTCTCATGATTGCACCCTGCCTAGAACGCGAGAGCGAGGACGAAGCCGCCGGCCGCCAGCACGCCGCCGACCGCGAAGAGGAGGTTGGCGCTCTTGGCCGCCGAGTTGCCAGACTGCAGATTGGCCAGGTCCGACGACTTGTACGCGCCGCCGTTGTGCGCGTACGCGGTCTCGGCGTCGCTGATCATCGACTTGGAGCGCAGGTCCTGCACCGCGCCGCCCACCAGGCCCGCGAGCCCGATGACGGCCACCGTGTAGCCCACGGGCTTGTTCCACTTCAGCCCGCTCGAGGTCGGCGGCGGCCCCGCCACCACAGCCTCCGGCGGCGCCTGCCCCGGCGCCGACTCACCGGGCGCGATGAGCCGCGGCCCCTCGGGCGAATTCATCACCGTGAACGCCACGCCCTGCGACGGCTCGCGCACCACCGCCACCAGCCGCTCCGGCCCCACGAGGCCCTTCTTGGTGGCCCGCAGCGGGTGCACGCCCACCGGCAGCTTGTAGCGCGCCGGGAGCTCCGGCCCGTGCTGCAGCATCTGGCCATTGAGGCCCAGCTCGGCGCCGTCGGCGTCCACCGTCAGCTCGCCCTGGCAGCCCGCGGGCACGATGAGCTTGCACAGGAGCGCCTCGCCCCAGGCCTTGAGCTCCAGCCGGTCTGGCGCGATCCCGTCCTGCGCCAGCTCGGCCGCGCGCTTCTTGGTCACCACCTCCACGCGCCGCACGCGGAGCTGGATGGCGTTGTTCACCTTCGCCGCCGTGGCCACGATCACCTCGTCCAGCCCGGCCTGCGCGCCCTGCACCGCGAAGCACGCGTCGTCGTCCTGCGGGCACGGCTGCGGCCCCGGATGCAGCACGGTGGGCCGCTGCGACATCGGCGCCTGGAAGGCGATGGTCTTCAGGCCCGACTCCACGTCGCTCGAGGTCGGCTCGTCGAGGAGCGAGGTGCGCACGAACGCGATGCCGTACTGCACCGACAGCTTGAGCAGCGGCGGCGCGTCCGGCTTGGACTCCGCGCGCGTGGCGGCAGGCGCAGGCGCAGGCGGCGGCGCGGCGACGAACACGCCCCCCGAAGCAGGCTCGACCGTCTTGGGCGCGGACTTGCCCTTGGACGACCTCGCGGAGCCCTTCGCGTCAGCGGCCGCCTTCGCCTCTGCTGCGCTCCCGGCGTCCGAGGCCGACTTCGTGTCCGCTGCTGCCTTTGCGTCAGTTGCAGCTCTCGCCTCCGCTGCCGCTTTGGCCTCCGCGGCGGCCTTCGCCTTCGCCACCGCCTTCGCGATCGCTGAATCCTGTCCCTCGCTCGCCTCGGCGCCGCCCTTCGCGTCCGCGCCTTCCTTCGCGTTCGTGGCCGGCTTCGCCTCTGCCGGCGGCTTGGCCTTCTTCTCCTTCTTCTTCTGCACGGGCAGCGGTGCGAGCCCCAGGTCGTCGAGCCCCATCCCGCCCGGCGGCGGCTTCTTCTCGTCCGCGAGGGCAGGCCTCGCCAGCATCATCAAGAGCGCGACGATCAGCAGGCGCGGCAGCGGTGGCATCGTCATGCGATCCCTCGGAAGAGCAAGTGCAGCCGGCAGAGATTTCCCGTGGGCAGGATCGCGCAGGATCCCTCTGGAGGGAAGGCACGAAAGGTAGGTCCGGGTGGGGCTGGCGCCCGCGGTTCCGGGCGTGGGGAGGGCAAGTTGGAGCTTCGGGTGGTCTCCGCGCGCCCGGGCGAGGGGGAGGGCGCGCCTCCTGGAGGCCAGCGGCACGACCGGCAGTCGCGCCCGCGACTGCTCGAGCTCCGGACAACGTTGG
>JAFEBC010000323.1 GCA_018266095.1 Deltaproteobacteria bacterium | reverse complement strand
TGGCCCAGCATGTGCGCCCTGCCGTTCGCGCTCACGAGCGATCGCAAGAGCCCCGCGCGCACGAGGTTCTTGGCGCGCGTCAGCTCTGCGTCGCTCACCGGCTCGTCGGCCAGCCGCTTGAGCTCGGCGAAGAGCGCCGCCTCCGCGCGCGCCGGCTCCACCTTCGGGTGCAGCTTGAGCACGAACTGGAACAGGCCCGGATCGATGCGCCAGCCGAAGCCCGCCGCGGCCTCCACGCACAGCTCCTGTCCGTACACCAGGGACCGCTTGAGCCGCGCGCCCTCGCCCGACGAGAGGATGCTCTCGATGAGGTCCACCACGATGCAGTCCGGGTCCTGCGCCTTGGGCGAGCGGAAGCCCACCAGGAGCGTCTGCGTCTGCGCCGGGAACGTCACCGTGCTGCGCCGCTCACCCCGCTGCGGAGGCGCACCCACGGCCACCTCGGGCAAGGGAGCGCCTCGCGGAATCGACCCGTAGAGCCGCTGGATCTCGCTCAGCGTGGCCGCCGCGTCGAAGTCGCCCACCAGCACCAGCACGCAGTTGTTCGGCGCGTAGTAGGTGCGGAAGTACCGCTCGCAGTCCTGCCGCGAGATGCGGTTGATGTCGCTCATCCAGCCCACCACCGGCCAGTGGTACGGGTGCGCCTGGAACGAGAGCGCGCCCAGGGCCTCGTCCATCATCCCGTCGATGTCGTTGTCTGTGCGGAAGCGGCGCTCCTCCTTGACCACGCCGCGCTCGCGCGCCAGCGACGCGTCATCGATGGTCAGCGAGGCCATGCGGTCGGCCTCGAGATCGAGCACGAGTCCCAAAGCAGTCGAGGCGAAGTCCTCGTAGTACACGGTCAGATCCGTCGAGGTGTACGCGTTCGACGTGCCGCCCGCCGCCTCCAGCCGCCGGTCGAACTCCTTGGGCCCGTACTTCTTCGAGCCGTTGAACATCATGTGCTCGAACAGGTGCGAGATGCCGGTGATCCCGGGCTGCTCGTTGCGCGCCCCCACGCGGAAGAACGAATACAGCGTGCACAGCGGCAGCGAGCGATCGGGCAAGAGCAGCACGCGCAGGCCGTTGTCGAGCGTGTGCTCCTGCACGGGAAAGTCGGCGGGGTCGAGGGACATTGTTCTCCGGACACCAGGGGGGTGCAGGGGACCCTAAGGCAGCGTTCCCCGTCGAGCAAGCGAGCTCTGTTCTGCTAGGCTCCGCCCGTCCACGATTCCGAAGCGGGGGACCCTTGATCGCGAACTGTGTCCAACACCCAGGTGCCGCCGCCGGCTGGCGCTGCGACGCCTGCGACTCTGCGCTCTGCCCCGCGTGCACCGCCTGGCAGCACCTCCCGAGCGGCAACCTGGAGCGCTGCACCCGCTGCGGCGGCCTCGCGCGCGCCATCAGGGTCCCGCGCGGGGAGCTCCACCCGTACTCGGTCGAGCAGCTCCTCGAGGCGCTCAAGTACCCCTTCAACGGTCCGGGCCTCTTGGTGGTCTTCTCGGTCTCGGTGGTGCTGTGGCTGTTCGGCCTCATCGGCGCGTACGGGATCGCGCGCGGGCTGGCGCTGGCCTTCCTCTTCCAGATCGTGCGTCACACCGCGCTCGGCCACGACGACCGGCCCGGCCCCGAGGACTTCACGAGCCTCGCCGACCTCGCCCTGCCCTCGCTGCGCTTCTTCATCGCGCTGGCCTGGATCTGGTTGCCGCTCGGCATCTGGAACTACCTGCACCCCAAGCCGAGCCTGGACCCCATCGCCATCCACCAGAAGCAGGCCGAGAAGGCGATGCGCCCGGGCGGCGGCGGGATGATGATGCAGGGCAAGCGCGTCATCCAGGGTCCCAACGGCCTCGAGGTGGTCGAGGCCGACGCGCCGCCGCAGGAGCTGTCCGAGTCGCAGAAGCGCGACAAGGAGGCCCTGGAGGCGCAGGACCGCGAGGAGGCGGCGGCTCAGGCTGCTGCCGAGCAGCAGGCCGTGCACGAGCGCGGTGGTGACTCGCCGTGGGTGAACCTGGTGCCCGCGGTGCTCATCCTCTTGGGCATCTTCATCGTGCCCATGTCGCTCCTGCTGTCCTCCTTGCAGACGCCCTTCCACATCGTGCTCAACCCGGTGCTGACCGCGGGCTACGCGGTGAGGCTCGGCAAGGACTACCAGCTCGCGGTGGGCTTCTGCGCCACGCTGGTGGCCGCCGCGCTCTTGTGGACCAAGGTCGACCAGCGCTGGCTCGCGACCATCCCGCTGCACTCGTTCGTGGCCAGCGTGGGGCACGTCACGCTGCAGATCATCTTCTTCCGCGGCATTGGCCTGCTCGTGCGCGCGCGCGGCGCCGACCTCGGGTACGGCTCGGAGAGCGACTATCTCGTCAACGTGCTCGGCGACGCGCAGCCGATGATCGATCTCGCGGCCCAGCGCGAGGCCTCGGGCCCGGCGCCGGTGGTCTTCGACAGCGCGGGGAATCCGGTCTCGTCCGAGCAGCAGGCGCAGCGGCCGCGGACCACCGAGCCCATCGAGATCGAGCTCTCGCCCTCGCACGCCGCGCTGCCCGACGAGGATCCGAACGACGCGCTGGTGCGCCTGCTCGCGCTCGAGGACCTGGCCGCGTGCTTCGCGGTGCTGGAGGCCGACGGCGCGAAGGTCCGCCCGCAGACGCTCGCGCCGCAGACGTGGTTCGAGCTGGGCAAGAAGGCGCTCGAGGCCAAGTCGGGGAAGGCCGCGTCGTTCGCGCTCAAGCGGTGCCTGGACGCGGCGCCCACGGGCCCCCATGCGCCGCGGGCGTGGCTCTTGGCGGCGCGCGTGTATGACGAGCTCTTGGGCGATCGGAAGACGAGCAATCGCCTCCTGGGCGAGCTGGTGAAGCGGTTCCCGGAGACGCAGGAGGGGCAGTTCGCGCAGAAGCGCCTGGGGCCACCGGCGGCGCCGAAGGCGTAGCACCGATGGCGTGCGCGGTGAGTCGACGCGCGAGCTCACCTCGGAGTTCGCCCTACTCGTCCTCACCGGCACCGCGCGCGCTCGCGGCCTCGTTCATCAGCAAGAGCTCCGCGGGCGTCGCCAGCTTCTTCCTGTTG
>JAFEBC010000322.1 GCA_018266095.1 Deltaproteobacteria bacterium | reverse complement strand
GGGCTGGGCGCAAGAGGCGAAGGCGCGCGCGGAGCAGCTTCGCAAGCAAGCAGCGGAGCGCACCGAGGCGTGGAAGACGGCCGATGCCGCGGGCCTCGCGTGGGTGATGACGGGCGCGGCGCCGAGCGAAGCAGAGGTGCGTCGGTTCCCGGGGCTCTTCCGCTTGAACCTGTACGACGCCGTGCGCGCGGCGCCCGATGCGGCTCGCGTCAACGCGGTGCGTCCGCTGGCGGCGCTGCTCGACTCCATCTACGGCGGGCACGTCCTCAGCGACTACGTGGAGCAGGTGTCCAAGGCGGACTTCAAGGTGCGCGCGCCGCTCGCGGCCGAGTACGCGAAGATGCGCGCGGGGACGCTGTCGTGGCCCGAGCAGGGCGCGCTCTTCGGCAAGACCAAGGACGCGGGCCAGGCCGATCTGCGCATGGGGACGCTGTTCTTCACGTACCAGATCCCGGCGAACCTCCCCGAGTACAAGCACCTCGTGGAGCAGTCGCGCGATCCGTGGTTCGCGGCGCTGGCGGCGCTCAACGAGGCGCGCGGTGTGGCGGGCAGCAATCCGCTGGAGGCCGAGCAGCTCCTCCGTCAGGCGCTGATCGACGCGCACGCGGCGAAGCTCGACTACCGCGCGGTGCAGCTCGAGCTGGCGCTGGCGGACGTGCTCGCCAGCATGCAGCGTGTTCCGGAGGCCTTCGCGGCGAGCCTGCGCGCGTTCAAGCTGGCGCGCAGCGACGGTGAGATCGAGCTCGAGGCGCAGGCGATCTCGCGGCTCATCGCGGCGGCGCGGCTCCGTTGGGCGTTCGCGCTCGTCCGCGCCTATGCGCACGAGGCGACGCTGGCCAAGCCGGCCGACTGCGACACGCAGCAGTACGCGCACCTCAACGCGGCGAACGCGGCGGCGCTGGAGCTGCGCTCGGCCGAGGCGCGCGCGGAGTTCGATCAGGTCAAGGCCTGCGACGGCCGGCCGCTGGGCCTGCATGAGGCGGGCGTGCTCGCGGATCTGGCGCGGCTCGACAATCATCCGGGCGACACGCAGCGCGTGCTGGAGATCATCAAGACGCTGCGCGATCAGAACGCGCTCTCGCCCGGCGACAAGGCCGAGGCCGACGACATCGCGGGCCGCGCGCTCCTGGAGCAGTCCGAGGCCGAGGGCAAGAAGCTGCTCGAGCAGTCGATCGCCGCGGCGGACGCGCTGGGTCCGCAGGACGTGCAGGGCCAGAAGGCGCGCGCGTACAGCTACGTGTCGCTGCAGCTCGATGCGGCGCGCAAGGGCCGGTTCGACGAGGCGCTGGCGCTCCTGGCGAAGGAGCAGCACGTCGAGCAGCCGCGCGAGTGCGCGCTGGGCGTGGGCGTCGATGACGACCGCTCGTACGTGATCGCGGCTGGCGCGGACGGCAAGCTGGTGGGCTCGTTCGAGGCGCGCCGCGCGGAGTCGATCGAGACCTTCGTGCCGCACCCCAACCCGCTGCAGCTCGCCGCCCTCAAGGGCTGCGCGGAGGTGGCGGTGCTCGCGCGTCCGCCGCTGCAGGGGCGGCCTGGCATCCTGCCTCCCGAGATCGCCTGGGCGTTCGGCGTGAAGCCGGCGCACGCGACGCCGTCGGAGCTCCCGCGCACCAAGCGCCTGGTGGTGGCGGACGTCGAGCCGCCTGCGTCCCTCGAGCTGCCGCGCCTCGCGAGCTGGGGCCGCTCGAATGAGGCGCGCCACGACGATCAGATCGAGCTGCACGGCGCGATGGCCACTCCGTCTCGCGTGCTGCAGGAGATGGAGAAGGCCACCGAGATCGAGATCCACGCGCACGGCTTCGTGGACCTCGCGGTGTCGGACGCGTCGCTGCTCGCGCTCTCGCCGGACGCGGACGGCTCGTGGGCGCTGTCTGCCTCGCAGGTGCGCTCGCACAAGCTGCTCGGGCACCCGCTGGTGGTGCTCGGGGCCTGCCGCGCGGCGGTCGGTGCGCCGCAGTTGCACGCGCCGTGGAGCCTCCCTGCCGCGTTCCGCGAGGCCGGTGCCAGCGCGGTGCTCGCCTCGCGCGCCGACATCCCCGACGCGCAGGCGCGCGCCTTCTTCGACGCCGTCCTCGCGGGGATCCGCTCTGGCAAGCCGCAGGCCGTCGCCCTGCGCGACGCGCGCATGGAGTTCCGTTCCAAGCCCCAGGGAAGCTGGGTCGATTCAGTGCTGCTGTTCCAGTGATGTCGTTGAAATCCCCACGAAGGAGAAGACCATGGTTGCAAGTCGAAAGTTCGCAGTGGCGTTGGTGATGGCTCTGGTCGGTGGCTGCGGCGGCGCAGACACGGCCAACCTGCTCAGCCCGGACGACGCCGAGAAGTCGGTCGAGATGATCGTCCCGTCGCTGCCCACGATGCCTCCGCCCATCTCGTACCGCGAGTGGGGCGATCGGAGGTTCTTCAACGCCGACCAGGATCAAGGCTGGGTGCAGATCACCCTGTCGCCCGACGACCGCACGCACTTCCGCGCCTACGTCGTGGACGTGCGCAGGCGGGCGGTCACCGCGCAGATCGACGGCGTCATCGCCGAGGACCTCGGGCGCTTCTCGGCCCAGGTGGCGGCGAACTACGCGGCGCTCGGCGGCAGCTCGCTCGACGAGTCGCGCGGCATCTGGGGCTCGGGCAGCGAGTGGCTCGGACCTCCCCCGCGTCCGGGCGGGCCGGGCGGTGACGGTCCGCTCGCCGCGCGCATGGTCGCGATCGGCACCGCGTACGTCGCGATGCAGCAGATCGCGCTCGCGCCCGCGCGCTAGCTCTTCCCGCGAACCGCGCGGCCTGGCGCTGCGCGGAGAAGTGCGAGCCGGGCGCGTCATCTCTCACGAGGTGGCGCGCTCGTTCTCTTGTACGCGGCCAGGGCGTGCGGCTCGAGCCTCCGGCGCTGCACCTTGATGACTTCTTGATGCCGGGCCACGCGCTCTTGACCCTTCGTTGCCGCGCCGGCGCGTACACCCGGCCGCATGGATGCGGTCTCCCTGGCAGTGATCGTCGGCTTCTTCGCGCTGAGCGCGGCCTTCGTGCGCCTGTGTGAGCGGTTGTCGCGATGAGCGCGCTCGTCCTCATCGGCGCCGCCTTGGCGCTCGGGCTGTTCGCGTACCTCCTCTTCGCGCTGCTCGCGCCCGAGAGGCTGCAATGACGGGCAACGCGCTCGCGCAGTGCGCGGTGTATCTCGTCGCGCTCACGCTCCTGGCGGTGCCGCTGGGCTCGTTCCTGGCGCGCGTGTTCAGCGGCGAGGCCACGCTCTCCCAGCGCGTGCTCGGTCCGCTCGAGCGCTCGCTCCTGCGGCTCACGGGCCCTCGCAGCGAGGAGGAGATGACCTGGCCCGCGTACGCGCTCGCGGTGCTCTGGTTCAACCTGCTGGGAGCGCTCGCGGTCTACGCGCTGCAGCGGCTGCAGGCGGTCTTGCCGCTCAACCCGGCGTCGCTACCCGCGGTGTCGCCAGAGGTCTCGTTCAACACCGCGGTCTCGTTCGCCACCAACACCAACTGGCAGGCCTACGGCGGCGAGGCGACGATGAGCCACCTCACGCAGATGCTGGCGCTGACGGTGCAGAACTTCGCTTCGGCGGCCAGCGGGATCGCGGTGCTGCTGGCGCTGGTCCGCGGGTTCTCGCGCGCCCAGGCGAAGACGATCGGCAACTTCTGGGCGGATCTGGTGCGCTCGCTCGTGTACGTGCTCTTGCCGCTCTCGCTCGTGCTCGCGCTGGCGCTGGTCTCGCAGGGCGTGGTGCAGACGTTCGAGGGCCACGCGACGGTCGCGCTCGCGGACTCGCAGCAGGGAGCGGCAGGCGCGCTCACCACGCAGGAGATCGCGCTCGGGCCCGTCGCGTCGCAGGTGGCGATCAAGGAGCTCGGCACCAACGGCGGCGGCTACTTCAACGCCAACAGCGCGCACCCGCTCGAGAACCCGACGCCGCTGTCGAACCTGCTCGAGCTCCTGGCGATCCTCCTCTTGCCCGCGGCGCTGTGCTTCACCTTCGGCGCGCTGGTGCAGGACAAGCGTCAGGGGGTCGCGCTCTTCGCGGCGATGATGGTCATCTTCGCGCCGCTCGCGTTCGGCTGCGTCGCGGCCGAACAGCGCGCAAACCCGCTCCTGGCGCGGCTCGGCGTCGATCAGGAGGTCAGCGCGGAGCAGGCTGGCGGCAACGCCGAGGGCAAGGAGGTGCGCTTCGGCATCACCGG
The DNA here is from genome assembly GCA_018266095.1 of Deltaproteobacteria bacterium. Lineage (GTDB taxonomy): Bacteria > Myxococcota > Myxococcia > Myxococcales > 40CM-4-68-19 > CAIWCD01. The sequence continues at coordinate 5,266 of JAFEBC010000322.1, read as the reverse complement.
CAGCGCGCTCTGGGCCACGGCCACCACCGCCGCCTCGAACGGCTCGGTCAACGCGATGCACGACAGCTTCACGCCGCTCGGCGGGCTCATCCCGTTGTGGCTCATCCAGCTCGGCGAGGTGGTCTTCGGCGGCGTCGGCTCGGGCCTCTACGGGATGCTCGTGTACGCGCTCATCGCCGTGTTCATCGCGGGCCTGATGGTGGGCCGCACGCCCGAGTATCTCGGCAAGAAGATCGAGGCCTTCGAGGTGAAGATGTCGGCCTTGGTGCTGCTGCTGCCGCCGCTCGCCACGCTGCTCGGCGCCGCGCTCGCATCGGTCACCAGCGCAGGGACGTCTCCGCTGGGAAATCCGGGCGCGCACGGCTTCAGCGAGCTGCTCTACGCGTTCTCGTCCGGCGCGCACAACAACGGCTCGGCGTTCGGCGGCCTGACCGCGAGCGGCACGTTCTACACGTTCGCCATCGGGGTCTGCATGCTGATCGGGCGCTACTGGGTCATCATCCCCGTGCTGGCGATGGCGGGCTCGCTGGAGCAGAAGAAGCGTGTCCCCGCGAGCGCCGGGACCTTGCCCACGCACGGTCCGCTCTTCGTCACGCTGCTCACGGGCACGGTGCTGCTCGTCGGCGCGCTCACCTTCATCCCTGCGCTCGCGCTCGGCCCCGTGGTCGAGGAGTTGTCCCGCGCGGCGCTGCCCTAGAGGTCTGCCATGACCAGCCGCACCCTCGCGCGTCCGCTCTTCGAGAGCCGCCTCGTGCGCATCGCCATGATCGACGCGCTCGGCAAGCTCTCGCCCGCGCGCATGATCAAGAACCCGGTGATGTTCGTGGTGGAGATCGGCAGCGCGTTCACCACGCTCTTGTTCCTGCACGCGCTCGTCACCGGACACAGCGATCAGCGCGCGTCGTTCACGCTCGGCATCTCCCTCTGGCTGTGGTTCACGGTGCTCTTCGCCAACTTCGCCGAGGCGATGGCCGAGGGCCGCGGCAAGGCGCAGGCGGACACGCTGCGCAAGGCGAGGCAGGAGGTGGGCGCGCGCAGGTTGTCGGCGCCCCGGCGCGACGCGGCGCAGGAAGAGATCGCGTCGGCGCGGCTGCGCAAGGGCGACCTCGTGCTGGTGAACGCGGGCGAGCAGATCCCGTGCGACGGCGAGGTCATCGAGGGCGTCGCCTCCGTGGACGAGAGCGCAATCACGGGCGAGAGCGCGCCGGTGATCCGCGAGAGCGGCGGCGATCGCAGCGCGGTGACGGGCGGGACGCGAGTGCTCTCGGATTGGCTCATCGTGCGCATCACGGCGGAGCCCGGTCAGACCTTCCTCGACCGCATGATCGCGATGGTCGAAGGCGCGCGCCGGCAGAAGACGCCGAACGAGATCGCGCTCGACATCCTGCTCGCGGGCCTGACGCTGATCTTCCTCCTGGCGACGGTGACGCTGTGGCCGTTCTCGCAGTACGCGGTGCAGGCCTCGGGGCAGGGCGAGCCGGTGAGTCTGACGGTGCTGGTCGCGCTCCTCGTGTGCCTGATCCCGACCACCATCGGCGGCCTGTTGTCTGCGATCGGCATCGCGGGCATGGACCGCATGATCCAGGCGAACGTGATCGCCACCTCGGGACGCGCGGTCGAGGCCGCGGGCGACGTAGACGTGCTCCTGCTCGACAAGACCGGCACCATCACGCTGGGCAACCGCGAGGCGACGCGCTTTCTCCCCGCGCCTGGCGTCACCGAAGCGCAGCTCGCCGAGGCCGCGCTCCTGTCCTCGCTCGCCGACGAGACGCCGGAGGGCCGCAGCATCGTGTCGCTCGCGCGCAAGTTGCTCGGCGAGCGCGCGCGCCAGGTGTCCACGCGCGACGCGACCTTCGTGCCCTTCACCGCGCAGACGCGCATGAGCGGAATCGACCTGGGCGCGCGCAGCATCCGCAAGGGCGCGGGCGACGCGATCGAACGTCTGGTGCGCGCGAGCGCGCAGCCGTTTCCGTTGGAGGTCCGCGCGTCGATCGATCAGGTGGCGAGGCAGGGCGCGACGCCGCTGGTGGTGGCCGAGGGCGCGCGCATCTTGGGCGTGGTGCAGCTCCAGGACATCGTGAAGGGCGGCATCCGCGAGCGCTTCGCCGAGCTGCGCCGCATCGGCATCCGCACCGTGATGATCACGGGAGACAACCCGCTCACGGCCGCCGCGATCGCGGCCGAAGCAGGCGTCGACGACTTCCTCGCTGAGGCCACGCCCGAGGCCAAGCTGGCGATGATCCGCGCGCAGCAGCAGCAGGGTCACCTCGTGGCGATGACGGGCGATGGCACCAACGACGCGCCCGCGCTGGCGCAGGCCGACGTGGCCGTGGCGATGAACACGGGCACGCAGGCCGCGAAGGAGGCCGGCAACATGGTCGACCTCGACTCGAACCCGACCAAGCTGCTGCAGGTGGTGGAGATCGGGAAGCAGATGTTGATGACGCGCGGCGCGTTGACCACGTTCAGCATCGCCAACGACGTGGCCAAGTACTTCGCCATCATCCCCGCGGCGTTCGCGGGCACGTATCCGATCCTCGGTCAGCTCGACGTGATGGGCCTGCACTCGCCGCGCTCCGCCGTGCTCTCGGCCGTGATCTTCAACGCGCTCATCATCGTGGCGCTCATCCCGCTCGCGCTGCGCGGGATCAAGGTGCGCGCCCTCCCGGCGCCGGAGCTCCTGCGCAACAACCTGCTCGTCTACGGCCTGGGCGGCGTGGTGCTGCCGTTCCCCTGCATCAAGCTCATCGACCTCGCGCTCGGCGCGCTCGGCGTGGGCTGAAGGAGCGCCATGTTCACGCAACTGAGGCCCGCGGCGGTGATGCTCGCGCTGATGACGCTGCTCACCGGAGCGCTCTATCCCTTGCTGGTGACGGGCGCGTCGCTGCTCCTGTTTCCGCACCAGGCGCGCGGCTCGCTGGTGGTGGAGGAGGGGCGCGCGGTCGCGTCGGAGCTCATCGGACAATGCTTCAGCGATCCGCGCGTGTTCTGGGGCCGCCCGTCGGCGACCACGCCGAACGGGTGCAACGCCGCGAGCTCGAACGCGTCGAATCTCGGGCCCACGAACCCCGCGCTCGTGGACGCGGTGAAGGCGCGCGTGCGGGCGCTGCGCGAAGCGGATCCAGGCAACGCGGCGCCGATCCCGATCGACCTCGTCACCACCTCGGCGAGCGGTCTGGATCCGCACGTGAGCCCCGCGGCCGCGCTCTTCCAGGTGCCGCGTGTGGCGCGCTTGAACCTCCTCGAGGAGGCGCGTGTGCGCGCGCTGGTGCTGGCCGCGGTCGAGCCGCGCACGTTCGGTCTCTTGGGCGAGCCGCGCGTCAACGTGGTGCTGCTCAACCGCGCGCTGCAGAGGTTGGCGCACCCGCCAGCGCACGCGGGCACCAACATGAGACAATGACCTCCGCGCATGGCCGAAGACGCTCACAGGCCGGACCCGGACGCGCTCCTCCAGCGGGTGACCGCCGAGGCGCAGCGTGCGTCGCGGGCGCGGCTCAAGGTCTTCTTCGGCTTCGCGCCCGGCGTGGGCAAGACGTACGCGATGCTGGAGGCCGCGCGGCGGCTGCGCGCGCAGGGCGTCGACGTGATCGTCGGCTGCGCGGAGACGCACGGGCGCTCGGAGACCGCGGCGCTCCTGCAGGGCCTCGAGGTGCTCCCCAAGCGGCGCGTGGAGCATCGCGGGACGGTGCTCGAGGAGTTCGATCTGGAGCGCGCGCTGGCGCGCAGACCACAAGTCCTGCTGCTCGACGAGCTCGCGCACACCAACGCGCCCGGGCTGCAGCACGCCAAGCGGCACCAGGACGTCCTCGACCTGCTCCACGCGGGCATCGACGTGCACACGACGCTCAACGTGCAGCACGTGGAGAGCCTGAACGACGTGGTGGCGCAGGTGACGGGCGTGCGCGTGCGGGAGACGGTGCCCGACGCGCTGCTCGATCGCGCGGACGAGCTCGAGCTGGTCGACCTGCCGCCGGATGAGCTCCTGCAGCGCCTGGCGCAGGGCAAGGTGTACCTCGGCGAGCGCGCGGAGCAGGCGGCGCGCAACTTCTTCCAGCGCGGAAACCTCCTGGCGCTGCGCGAGCTGGCCCTGCGGCGCACGGCCGAGCGCGTGGACGCGGATGTGCGGGCGCACCGCGCCGCGCACGCGATCGACAAGACCTGGTCCGCCGCCGAGCGCATCCTGGTGTGCGTCGGGCCTGCACCGCAGTCGGCGAAGGTGCTGCGTGCGGGCCGCCGCATGGCCGCCGGGCTGCGCGCGCCGTGGTCCGCGGTGGTGGTGGAGCCCATCGGCGTGCCGCTCGGCGCAGCGGATCGCGAGCGCCTCGACGGTCACCTGCGGCTGGCGGAGTCGCTCGGCGCGCAGGTGGTGCGGCTCTCGGGGGCGCGGCCGAGCGAGGTGCTGCTCGAGTACGCGCGCAAGCACGACGTGACCCGGCTCATGCTGGGCAAGCCGACGCACGCGCGGCTCATCGATCGCCTGCGCGGCTCGTTCCTCGACCAGATCGTGCGCGGGAGCGGCGACATCGACGTGCAGGTGGTCTCGGGCGATGCCTCCGAGCCGCCGCGTGACGATCCGCGCGGCCCTCTGGAGATGACCTCTCCCTTGCGCGGCTACGTGTGGAGCGCCGTGCTGGTGACGCTCGCGACCGCGCTGGCCGCGCTCCTGCGCTCGCTGCTCGCCCTCCCTGATCTGGTGATGGTCTACCTCATCGTCATCATGGCGACGGCGCTGCGCTTCGGCCGGGGCCCGTCGCTGCTCGCCGCCGCGCTCTCGGTGGGCGCGTACGACTTCTTCTTCGTGCCGCCCTTCTTCACCTTCGCGGTCACCGACGCGCGCCACACGCTGACGTTCGCGATGATGTTCGCCGTGGGCGCACTCCTGTCGAGCTTGATGCTGCGCATCCAGCGGCAAGAGCAGGACGCGCGCGCGAGAGAGGCCCGCACGGCGTCGTTGTACGCGCTGAGCCGCGAGCTGGGCGGCGCGCACGATGAGCAGGCCGCCGCGCAGATCCTGGCGCGGCACGCCGCGGAGGTCTTCGGCGGCGGCGTGGCGGTGCTCTTGGCGAAGCCCGGCGGTGCGCTCGAGGAGCGCGCGCGCGTGGGCGACTTCCCCTCGGAGTCGAGCGAGCTCGGCGTGGCGCGCTGGGTGTTCGAGTTCGGCCGGCCCGCGGGCCTCGGCACCGAGACGCTCCCGGGTGCGAGGGTGATCTGCGTTCCCCTGCGCGCCGGCCCAGACGTGATCGGCATCCTCGCGCTCGCCCCGAAG
>JAFEBC010000321.1 GCA_018266095.1 Deltaproteobacteria bacterium | reverse complement strand
CGGGCCCACCAAGCTCGCCTTCAGCACCAACGTCCAGACCATCGCCACCAACGCCTGCTCGGGCGCCGTGCAGGTGCAGACGCGCGACGCGACCAACACCGCCATCGCGCCCAACAACCCGGTCACCGTCAGCGTCTCGGCGAGCAACGGCGCGCTGCTCTACTCGAACCCCGCCTGCACGGTGGCGCTCGGCAACTTGAGCATCGACACCTCCGGGACCACCTCCAGCGCCTTCTATTTCAAGAGCGCAGCCGCGGCGACCATCACGCTCACCGCCAGCGCGAGCGGCCTCACCACCGCCACGCAGCAGGAGGTCGTGTCGGCGCCCGCGAGCGGCGGGGCCACCAAGCTCGAGTTCACCGGCGTGGCCAGCAAGTACAAGCTCGGCGACACGCTCTCGTTCTCGGTGGAGCTCGCCGACGAGAGCGACACCGTGATCACCGCCGCGACCAACACCATCACCATCGCGCTCTCGGCCACCAACGGCGCGACGCTCTCGGGCACCACCAGCAAGAGCGCGACCAACGGCGTCGCCACCTTCTCGCTCACCGTCGACCGCGAGGGCACGGGCTACCAGCTCCAGGCCTTCGCCACGCCGGCCCTCGCCGACGGCACCGCGCTCTCGAACACCTTCGAGGTCGCCGCAGGGCAGCTCGCCTTCCTCGGCACGGGCACGCTGGGCTCGGTGGGCGTGTGCTCGGGGCCGGTGCAGTTGCAGGTCAAGGATCCCACGGGCACCTCGGTCATCAGCCCGTCCAACAACATCCCCGTGACCTTCAGCACCAGCGGCGGGCTCACCATCTACGCGGACGCCGCGTGCTCGTCGCAGTACACGGGCACGCTCGTCGTCGCGGCGGGGTCGGCCTCGACGCCCATCTACTTCATCGCGCCCGCGGCCGGCACGCAGTCGATCACGGTGTCGGCGCCCGGCTACGGCACGGCCAACGTGGACGTGCAGGCCACGACGGGCGGCGGCGGCGGTCAGCCCGATGGCGGTGGAGGCGGCGGCGGAACCGCGGATGGCGGCAGCGACGGAGGCGACGACCTCGCGGCGCACCGGACGATCAACGGCTTCGCCTGCAGCTCGAGCGGCGCTGTGCCCGACCTGGGGCTGACCCTCCTCTTGTGCGCGATGGCCATGCTCCACTGGCGGCGACGCGCGAGCGTGACGCGCAGGCCCGCCGCGCAGGGCCGTTCGCTGCTCGGGCAAGTGACGATCGCGGCGCTCGTCCTCGCGGCGCTCCCTGCGCGCGCGGCCGAGCCCCAGAAGGCTGCCGCCGAGGCCCAGAAGCCCGCCGATGCGCCGCAGCAGCCGATGATCGCGGTGCTCAACTTCAACACCAAGCTGCAGGGCGCCGACAAGGCGGAGATGGACATCGTCTACCTCGCGGCCGCGGTGCGCCGGCAGGTGCTGCGCCAGGTGCACGACGTCAACATGATGTCGCCGGAGAGCATGCAGACGCTGGTCGAGGCCGCGGGCAAGTCGCTCGCGGAGTGCGAGGGCCAGTGCGAGGTGCAGACCGGACGGCTCGTCAACGCGGACCTGGTGGTGAGCGGGGATCTGCTCAAGTTCGGCAGCAGCTACACGCTCGCCCTGCGCATGCACGACACGCACTCCGCCAAGCAGATCGGCGCCGCGGAGACACGCGGCAAGGACGCCGACGAGCTCCTGGCCGGCCTGGGCGCGGCGGTCGCCGAGCTCTTCAAGGTGATCCTGGCCGAGCAATCGGCCAAGGAGAACGCGGCGGCGCGGCGTGACGCGCAGGCCCAGCGTGAGGCCGAGGCGCGGGCGCTGGCGAAGGCCCAGGCCGACGAGCAGGAGGCGCGGCGCAAGGAGCGGCAGCGCAGCGAGGCCGAGGACGACGCGCGCATGCGGCGGGCCGCGGAGATCCAGGCGCAAGCAGAGGCGCGCGCGCACCACGGCGGGATCGGCATCTTCGGCGGCGTGGTCTGGGACCCGAAGGCGAAGACGATGGGCGAAGAGGCCGGACTCAGCCTGCACCTGGGCCTGGGCTGGAGCGCGCAGGGGAGCGCGATCATCGCGCCGCACATCGGCGGGCGCCTGTCGCTCCTCAAGGGCCTCGTGGGCGGCGAGGACTTCGGGCTGCAGTTCGGCCTGCGGGGCGCGGTGGTGCCGCTGCCGGACGGGACCGCGTTCGGAGGCGGCGCGGGGCTGCGGCTGTCCTGGTACCCGATCGATCACGTGTCGATGTTCGCGTGGTTCGCGGGCGAGGCGTACAAGGCCGGCACGGAGACGATCTTCGCGCCGCTGCTGAGCCTGGGGCTGCAGTTGAGCCTGTAGCGCCGCGGGCGCGGGTGTACGCTCCGGGCTCGCTTGGATCCGCGGACGCGCGCATCGCTGCTGTTGCTCCTCCTGTGCGGGGCCGTGATCGGCCTCGTGCGCGGCGGCGTGCCCGTGAACGCGCAGGCGGCGTGTGCGCTCCTGGTCGCGCTGGCCTTGTGGCTGTCGCGGCGAGGCACCGCTCCGCAGCGCGCCTCGCCGTGGGTGCTCATGCCCTTGGTGCTCGCGGGCGTGGCGCTGGTGCAGTGCGTGCCCCTGCCGCCCAGGCTCCTCGCGCTCGTCGCGCCCGAGAACTTCGCGTTGCGCACGCTCCCGCCCGTGTCGCCCGCGACGCTGACGGCGTGGATGCCGCTCTCGCTCGACGTGCCGCAGACCCTGCAGTCGCTCGCGTTCTCGCTCACGCTGGCGATGGCGGCGCTGACGGCGGCCCGGCTCGCGCAGGAGCCGAGGACGCAGCGGGTGCTCTCGCTCGCGCCGCTGTGGGCCGCGCTGCTGCAGCTCGCGTGGGCGCTGGGCGCGCTCCTGGTCACCGGTGTGTTCCGGGCGGGCTTCGTCAACCGCAACCACCTCGCGGCGCTGCTCGTGTCGGGCGCGCTCACGGCCCTGGCTGCGGCGCAGGAGGCGAAGGGAAGGCAGGCGCGGGTGCTGCTGTGGTGCGCGGCGAGCGTCTGCGTGGCGGCGGTGCTGCTGACGCTCTCGCGCGGCGCCGTGATCGGCCTGGGCGCGGGCGTGCTGGTGCTGGCGGTCACGCACACGCGCTCGTCGAGGTCGGCGCTGGGCCTGGTGCTGCTCGGGGCGCTGGCGCTGGCCGTCGTGTCCGCAGGGCAGCCGCTCGCGGGGCGCTGGCTCGACCTCGGTCCGGCGCGGCTGACGCAGACCCTGAGGCTGCGCGCGTTCGCGGGCGCGCTCGAGGCCGCGAGGTCGCACTGGCTCCTGGGTGCGGGGCGCGGGGCGTATCGCTTCGTGTCGGATCTGCACACGACCACGCCGGCCGACGTGACCTTCGTGTACGCGGAGAACGAGCCGCTGCAGCTCGTCACCGAGCTGGGCCTGCCGGGCGCGCTCGTGATCTTCGCGCTCATCGCGCTCGGCGTGCGCGACCTGTGGCGTGCGCGCAGGCAGCCGGTGGTGGCGGGCGCGCTGGCCGTGTTCGCGGCGCTGGCGGTGCACAACCTCGCCGACTTCAACCTGGAGCTGTTGGGCGTGGCGCTGCCGCTCTGGACCGCGCTGGGCGCGGCCGCGCGCGTGGAGGCCCGCTCGGACGCAGCGCGGAGCGAGCGGACCTCGGGTGGACGCTCGCTCCTCGGCAAGGTGAAGCTTGCGCGCGTGTTGGTGTACGCGGGCGCGCTCGCGGCGCTGGCGTCGCACCTGGGCGAGGCGCACTCAGCGGACCTCGCGGCGCGCACGCTGCAAGCGCTCGGGAGCGCTCCGAACGATCCGCTGGAGCCGCTGCTGGCGGCGGCGCAGAGTGAGGTCGCGCTGCACCCCGCGGACACGCTCGTGTCGCTCTCGGTGGCGAGCGCCCTGCACGCGCGCACGCCGCCGCACACGCGGCTCGCGCTGGGTTGGGCCGGCCGCGCCGAGGCGTTGTCGCCGGGGACATGGCGGCCGCACTTCGTGGCCGGGGCCATCTTGCTGCGCGCGGGCGCGCGGTCGCAGGCGCGCATCGAGGTGAAGCTCGCGTTCGAGCGGGTGCGCGAGGCCGCGCAGCAGGAGCTCATCGACCTGGCGCTCGAGGCCGCCGCGGGCGTCGACGAGCTGGACGAGGTCGCGCCTGCCGATCTGCGGGTGCGCCTGCGGCTCGTGTCGCGCCTGGCAGAGCAGCGCCGCTTCGAGGAGGCCGCGGCCCTGGCGCAGCGCAGCCTCGCTCAGGGCGCCGCGCAGGATCCGCGCGAGGAGGGCGCGGCGCTCGATCCGCTGCGGGTGCAGCTCGCGTGGGCGCTCCTCCAGTCGAACCAGAGCGCACAGGCCGCGCAGGTGATCCCGGACATCGGGACGCTCCCTTGCGCGAAGGCGCTCCTCCAGGCGCGCCTCGCGCACGAGCAGGGCCAGCCCGCCGCGGTGAGCGAACAGCTCCTGATGGCGGCCGCGCCCCAGTGTCCGCGCGACTACGAGCTCACGTACGCGCTCGTGTCGTCGCTCCTGACGCGCGGCGCGGCGCAGGAGGCGCTCAAGCTGCTGGCGGACGCCCGCTTCGCCCCTGAAGGCACGGCGTGGGAGGTCGAGGGGCGCCTCCTGCGCGCCGACGCGTTCGAGGCGGCAGGCCAGGCCCCGCGCGCGGATGCCGAGCGCGCGACCGCGGCTGCGCTGAGTCCAGAGGATGCCCTCCTGGCGTCACGGATCGCCGACCAGCTCGTCGCGCGGGGAGATCGCGCAGGGGCGCTCGACTTCCTGCGGCGGGCCGAGGCGCGCGCTCACGGGACGGCGCGCGCGCGCGTCGCGGAGAAGCTCAACCTGCTGCAACGACGCTGAGCTGCGCGATGAGCCCCGCGATGTCCGCGGGCAAGGGCGCGGTGAAGCGCAGGCGCTCGCCGGTCACCGGATGCGGCACCACGAGCTCGCTCGCGTGCAGCGCCTGGCGCCACAAGCGCAGCGCCGCGCGGTCGTCGTCGGTGAGGCAGGAGTCGAACTCGCCCCACGCCGCGGGACCGGTGCCGCGCTCGGCGAGCTTCAGGAAGATGCGATCGCTCGGCCCGTAGATCTTGTCGCCCACGAGCGGCAGGCCCGCGGCCTGCAAGTGCGCGCGCAGTTGATGCTGGCGTCCCGTGCGGGGGACGCACCGCACGAGCGTCAGCGGCCGGCCCTGCGCGTCGCGGTAGCGCGCCACCACCTCGCACGAGGTGTGCGCGAGCTGGCCATCGGCGGCGACCACCACCTTCACCTTGATCTCCGGCGTGCCCACCTTGAGCGGCAGCTCGATCTCGAACGTGTCCGCGCGCGCTTCGCCCTCGCAGAGCGCGAGGTACGCCTTGTCGATCGTGCGCGCCGCGAAGGCCGCCTTGAGTCGCTTGGTGTGCTCCGGCGTGCGCCCGCAGGCGACGAGGCCCGAGGTCTCGCGGTCGAGCCGGTGCGCCGGGTCTGGCTTCATGCCATTCGCGTCGCGGTGTCGCGTCTCCAGCGCGTACGTCAGCGTGGACTTGAAGTAGCGCGCGGTCGGGTGGATGGCGAGGCCGGCGGGCTTGTCGACGATGAGCAGCGCGTCGTCCTCGTGCACGAACACGAGCGGCGGCGGCTCGTCGCGGTCGCCCGGGAAGCGCCGGCGCAGGCCGAAGCGCAGCCCGGGCCGCACCACCGAATCCGGCAGGAGCGGCTCCGTCTCCAGGTGCACGAGCGCGCGCCCGCGCAGCATCTTGTCCATGCGCTCCGGGTCGGGCGGCCGCTTCATCTTCTCGCGCACGTAGTCGCGCAGGAGCCAGCCCACGTAGTTGGGCTCGACCACGTACCAGATGATGCTGTCGTCGATCTCGGGCTCGCTCACGTGCAGCGTGTATACGCGCAATCGCGCTCGACCGGGTTGACCACGAGTGCCCTGTGCGGCGAAACCATCGGCATGCACTTCCTGCTCCTGGTCGGCGCGCGGCCGAACTTCATGAAGATGGCGCCCGTGCTCGCGGCGCTCAAGGCCCGCGGCGCGCGCACGACGCTCGTGCACACAGGCCAGCACTACGACGCGAAGATGAGCGACGTGTTCTTCGACGAGCTGGGCCTGCCCGCGCCGGACGTGCACCTGAACGTGGGCAGCGGCACGCACGCGGAGCAGACGGCGAAGGTGATGCTGGCGCTCGAGCCGGTGCTGGTGCGCGAGAGGCCGGACGTGCTGGTGGTGGCGGGCGACGTGAACTCGACGCTCGCGGGCGCGCTGGTGGCGGCCAAGCTCCTCATCCCCATCGCGCACGTGGAGGCCGGGCTGCGCAGCTTCGATTGGGCCATGCCTGAAGAGGTGAACCGCGTCGTCGTCGATCGGCTGTCGGCGCTCTTGTTCACGCCTTCCCGCGATGGCGACGACAACCTGCGCAAGGAGGGCGCGGCCGAGGAGCGCATCGTGTTCGTGGGCAACGCCATGATCGATTCGCTGCTGACGCACCTGCCGCGCGCGCGGGCCCGCGACGTGCACGCGCGGCTGCAGCTTGAGCCCAAGAAGTACGCGCTGGCGACGCTGCACCGGCCGTCGAACGTGGACTCTCCCGAGGCGCTCCTGCGCGTGCTGACGGCGCTCAGTGAAGTCGCGGCGCAGCTCACGGTGCTCTTGCCCGTGCACCCGCGCACGCAGGCCCGCATCACGCAGGATCCGCAGGCCGCGGCCCTGCTCGCGCGCACGCCCGCGCTGCGCCTGTGCGAGCCGCTCGGCTATCTCGACTTCCTCGCGCTCACGGACGGCGCGCGGCTGGTGATGACCGATTCGGGCGGCATCCAAGAAGAGACGACGGCGCTGGGCGTTCCGTGCCTGACCCTGCGCGAGAACACGGAGCGGCCCATCACGGTGGACGTGGGCACGAACCAGCTCACCGGCAGCGATCCTGCGCGCGTGGTCCCCGCGGCGCGCGCGATCCTCGCGGGCCAGGTGAAGGCCTCGCGCATCCCCGAGCTGTGGGACGGGCACGCGGGCGAACGCATGGCCGACGCGCTCGTGCGCTTCGTGAAGGCGCGCGCATGAACGAGACGCTGGCCTGGTCGCTCATCGCCACGGGCGTCATCGGCGCGTGGGCCTGGCTGTGGATCGGCGACGCGCGCGGCGAGGTCAAGCGCCTGGCCTTCCGTGTGTCCATGCTCCTCCTGGCAGCGGGCGTGCTCTACGCGGGCAGGCGCGCGGGCATCTTCGCGCTGGTGTCGCCGGGCTTCGCTGTGCTGCTCGGGTGCATCGTGCTGCTCGTGGTGGTCGGCAACCTCTTCGGCGTGCGCTTCTGCGACGCGTGCGGGCGCATGCACCGAAACCTGCGCGACTCCGTCTGCCGCCGCTGCGGCCTGGGCCTCTCGCAGCACGGACTCACCACGCGCCGCAAGCGGCCCCCGCTCGATCCGACGGATCCACTGGGCAAGAAGCGTTCGACGCTGCGGCACTGAGCGGGACCCACTCAAGGACAGAGAGCGGTCCCCGGGGCGTGGGGAGATCCACCGGACTCCCCCAACAGGACACAGAGCAGGCCCGGGGCGTGGGGAGAGCACCGGACTCCACCAACAGGACAGAGAGCGGTCCCGGGGCGTGGGGAGGGATTGCGCCCGACTGAGGCGCGGCACATCAAGGCGTGGTCCGGAGCTCCTAGCACCTCGCGGACGCGAGGTGCCGGTCGTGCCGCAGGCCTCCCGGAGGGCGCAACCCTCCCCACGGCCCGGGACCGCGGACCCTAGCTATTTGCGGCGCGCGACGACGAGCTGCACCGGCGCCGTCGTCCACTGATCAGCGCCGATCCACGCCAGCGGGCCCTTGTTCGCGTCGAGCAGGGTGCGGCCCACCTTGCGCACCACGTCGGGGAGCACGCGCTGTGCACCCGTGCGCAGGATGCCTTCGAGGCCCCCCGGCCGCAGGCGCAGGCGCGGCTCACCCAGCTCCGGCGCGGTCCACATGCCCAGGCGCTGCTCGATGTCGAAGCGGGGCGACAGGAGCGCGGTCAGCTCCTCGGGATCGAGCTCGCGCACGTGCCGCGGATCGCGCGGGTGCAGGCGCTGATCGCCACGGCCCAGGGGCGTCGAGAGGACGAGCAGGCCGCCGGGTGCGAGCACGCGGTGCAATTCCTCGACGAACGCGGGCGCGTCGCGCAGGTGCTCGAGCGTCTCCAGGGAGACCGCCAGATCCACGTCGCCCGAGGAGAGCGGCAGCGAGGTGGCGTCGCCCACGCGGAACTGCACCTCGGGCCCGGCGAAGTGATCCTTGGCCCACGCGATCGAATCCGGCTCGAGATCCACGCCGACCACGCTGCGCGCGCCCCCGCGCGAGAGGAGCCACGAGCCGTAGCCCGCGCCGCACGCGCAGTCGAGCACGCGCCGGCTGCCGGCCTCGCGCGAGGCGAACGAGTACGCCACCCACTCGGGCGCCTGCCGCTTGCGGTCGCCGGGCTCGCTGTCTTGTGTGGGCCAGAAGAGGCCCGTCTCCAGCGTGGGCATGAGGTGCGCTCTCTACCGCATTGTTCGAGCGCCGTACAAACGAACCGCGTCGCGCGCGAGCTCTTGATAGCGCAGCGTGATCGCTTGGGGATCAAAGCGCGTCAGCGACGCAAAGCCGGCCTGGGCGCGCGCCTTGGCGGCCTGCGGATTCGAGAGCACCTCCAGCAGTCCGCGGGCCAGCGCGCCGGCGTCGTTCACGGGCACGAGCAGGCCATACTGTCCACCCGCGAGGATCTCGTTCGGACCGCTCGGGCAGCGCGTGGACACCACCGGCGTCCCGAGCGCCATCGCCTCCAGGAGCACCGCGGGCAGGCCCTCCCAATCCGAGCTCAGCGCGAACACCTCCGAGTGCGCGAGGATCGCGTGCGCGTTCTCCTGGAAGCCGAGGAACGCCACGTCTGCGTCGACGCCCAGCGACCTGGCCAGCGCCCGGAGCGACTCCAGCTCCGGTCCGCGGCCCACGATCGCGAGCCGCGCCGGCCGCTCCTTGCGCACCAGCGCGAACGCCTGCAAGAGGAGGTCGTGCCGTTTCTGCGGCGCGAGGCGGCCCAGGATGCTGATGAGCGGCACCTTCGCGCGCTCCTCGGGAGCGCACCACGGATGCGCCGGCGTCTCCTTGCCCAGCGCCACAAGCCCCTGCACGTCGAGCGGATCGGGCACGAGGCGCAGCTTCGCGCGCGGCACGCCGTGCACGTCGGCCAGGTCGTCCAGGCTCTCCTGCGCGATCGCCTTCACGATCTCCGCGCGCGCGTACATCGATGGGAACATGCGCGTGTAGAAGGTGCGAAAGCCCGTGCCGAAGGCGCTCTGGTCGCGCAGCGACGCGGTCACGTGCGCGTGCTCCGACACCACGAGGCCGAACCCTTGGCCCGAGAGCGGGCGCGCCATCACCGAGGCCAGGTTCGAGTACGGCGTCATCGAGAGCACCGCGTGCGGCTTCAGGCGCCGGTACGCGCGCGCGTAGCCCAAGACGCGCGTGGCGATGCGCACGCCGCGCACGTCGGGGACGAGCTTGTCCACCTCGATGATCGGCACATCGGGCGCGTAGGTCTTGGCCAGCGTGCCCTCGCGCTTGTGCACCAGCACCGAGAGCTCGAACGCGGCGCGATCCCAGCGCGTCAGCAGGCCGCGCACCACGCGCTGCACGCCGACGTCTTGCAGGTCCGGCATGGCGAACACGACGCGCAGGCGCTGGCTCATGTCGTGGGCTTTGCGGCCGCGGGCGGCGTCAGGCGATCGAGCTCCGTGGCGAGGTGGTCACAGAGCACCTCGCAGGCGATCTCCTCGTCGCGATCGATGTTGGTGCGGCCGTCGCTCCAGGTGAGCGCCAGCGCGCCCGTCACGCGCTCGCCGCTGATCTGCAGGCGCGCCGTGTAGCCGTCCTCTGCGCCGCCGTCGGTGAGCGCCTCGCGGCCCTCCAGCTCGAGCGCGAGCCGCGAGGCCGCGACCAGCGCGCGCAGCGGCGTGAGGCTGCCGAACAGATCCGCGAGCGACTGCG
>JAFEBC010000320.1 GCA_018266095.1 Deltaproteobacteria bacterium | reverse complement strand
CGAGGGCGACCTCGCGCGCCGCCTGGTCGCGCACCGCGGCCGCGGCGACACCCGCTTCCGCATCGGCCGCTCCGAGGGCTCCGTCGACGACTTCGCCGAGGCGCGCCGGCTCTCCAAGAGCTGCGGCCGCACCGACGCCGAGATCGACATCCTGCTCGACGAGGCCACCGCCTGGGATTGGCAGAACGATCACCCGCGCTCGCAGGCCCTGGTCGACGAGGCGCGCGCGCTCGCCTCGCGCCAGCAGCGCCTCCCCTTGCTCGTGCAGGCTCGCCTCTCGATGGGCGAGGGCCGCGCGCTCTTCCGCGCCGGCCGCTGGGAGTCCGCCTGCACCTCGCTCGAGGACGCCGCCGAGATCGCGCAGAACCTGGGCGATCCCGGCTACGAGACGCTCATCGCCTGCCTCACCATGCTCGAGGTGGTGCTCCCCATGCTCGGCCGCATCGACGACGCGCAGACCGTGTCCGAGCGCGCGGTGCTGCTCGCCTCCGAGCGCCAGGACCTCTTGCACCTCGCGTCCGCCCTGAACAACCGGCGCAACCTCCTCATCGCCCGGCGCGACGTGAACGCCGCCGTGGCCGACCAGCAGCGCTTCATGCGCATCGGCCGCGAGCTGGGCATCGTGCTCTCCGAGTACTACGGCGAGTACAACCTGGGCGAGCTGCTCTCCTACGCGGGCCGGCTCGACGAGGCCGACGTGCACACGCAGCGCGCGGTGGAGCTCGAGGCCACGCAGCCCGACGTGGCGGCGCGGCCGGTCGCCCTCCTGCTGCGCGCGCGGCTCCTCGCCCACCGCGGCCAGGAGGCGCAGGCCCTGGAGCTGGCGCAGAAGATCCGCGCGCAGGTGGCCGCCGGAGGCACGCGCGCGGCCCTGGCGCCCTCGGAGAATGTCCTCTTGCGCGCCGTCGAGCTCGCCTGCGTCCCGAGCACGCCCGCGCAGTGGGCGCCCCTCCTGGCCGAATCCGAGCGCGAGTCGATCGAGCAGGAGCCCATCGAGGTGCTGGAGCTGATGGCCCTCTCGTTCGCGCGGCGCGGGCTCGCCGCGGAGGCGCGCGCGGGCTTCCAGAAGGCGCTGGCCGTGGCCGCCAAGGTGCCGAACATCCTCGAGCCGCGCGTGCTCAAGGGTCTCACCGCGCTGACGTGACGACCGCCCCGCGTCCGCGCGCGCTCAGGGCGAGAGCCAACCCAGCGCCAGACACAGCGCGACCACGAGGCCCGCGATGGACTCCCCCGCGATCGCGCCCGCCCCGATCACGGGCCCCAGGCGATCCGACGAGCCCGGCCGCGAGCGCTGCCAGAGCGCGCCACCCGCCGCGCCCACGAGGAGCGCGATCGCCAGGTGCGCTGGGATGAGGAAGCCGATCCCCATCGCCACCGGATTGGGCAGCCAGGTGAGCCGCGCGGGCATCAGCGCGAGCGCGATCCCGAGCGCGGCCGCGACCAGCGTCACGTGCACCGCGCCCGGGGGCAGCGCGTTGGCCCCGCCCGACACCAGCTCGGCCAGGGCCTTGAACTGCAGCGCCGCCGGAGCGGGCAAGCGGCCCTGCGCCACGCCATACGCCTTCACCAACAGGGCCCACGCGGGCACGATCACCACCATCCCCACGCCCGCGCCCACGAGCATCGACCACACCTGCGCCCGCACCGGCGCGCCCACGATCGCGCCCGCGCGCAGGGACCACAGGCTCACGCCCACCTGCGCCGCCTGACCCGAGACCACGCCGCCCGCGCCCGCGTTCGCCAGCGGCAGCCCGCGCGTCATCGGCCCGGAGAGCGCCTGCGTCAGCTCGCCCACCTGGCCCAGCGGCGCGATGTCGGTCTGTCCCGCCGCGCGCGCGCACACGCTGCCGAACACGATCGAGAGCACGAGGCACAAGAGCGCGAGCCCCGGCGACATCGAGAACAGCGCGCGCCCCGAGAGCACCACCGCGACGCATGCGCCCGCCACCAGGGCCAGCGTCACCCGGCCCGAGAGTCCATCTCCTGGACTCACGCGTCCGCGCGCCGAGAGCAGGTCCCGCCCCGCCTGCGCGAACGTGCGCGCCTGCTGCAAGAGCGACACGGCCGCCGCGCCCACCATCAGGGCCACGCCCGGCCAGGCCACGAAGCGCGCGAGCAGCGGCGAATCGATGGCGATGGTCCCGCGCGAGATGGCCCACGGCGCCAGCGCGAGCCAGCCCAGGAGCGAGCCCAGCGCCACCGACCCGCCCGTCGAGAGGCCCGCCACGAGCCCCACGCCCGACATGAGCGGACTGAACGAGAGCCCGATGCCCAGCGTCGCCAGCGAGCAGCCCAGGATCGTCCCCGGCACGAAGAGCGCCTGCGGGATGAGCGCCGGCTTGCCGTCTCGAAACCAGGTGAGCGCGATGGCCACGAGCCCCGCGAGCAGGAGCGCCCGCGCCCGCTTGCCCGCCTCCTGCGGCCCCTGGTGGAGCGCGCGGATCACCTCCGCCGTCGCCACGCCCGTCGGATAGGAAAGGTTCTCCTCCACCAGCAGGCGCTGCCGCAGGAGCGCCGCCAGCACGACGCCGAGCACGCCCAGCCCGAGCCCCCACGCGAGCAGCGCCAAGCTCGCCGGCGCCTGCCCGAGCAGCACCGCCGCCGGGATCGCGCCCAACAGCCCCGCCGCCGCCGGCATCGCCCCCGCCGCGCTCGCCAGCGACTGCGTCAGCGCGTTCTGCACCGGGCCGAAGCGCGCGCGCTTGCCCACGAGCCCGGCGACCGAGAACCCCAGCACCGACGCGGTGATCGACCCCGAATCCCAGAGCCCCGCTGTCAGCCCGAGGTAGAGATTGGCGAGTGCGAGCAGCGCCCCCACGCACGCACCCGCGACCACAACCTGCGCGGACAGCCCACCGGCCGAGGGTTCGAGCTCGTTGGCCGGCGGCACGTCCATTGAACTCAACGTATCTTGAAGATCGCCGATCATCTCTTTTTCTTTCTTCGTCACGATCGGCGAGAATCCAACGTGCGCATGACCGACTCGGGCAAGCCGACTGTTCCAGGCACACCAGCAGCGCTGAAGCGTCCAGGCTCGGGGCGCATGGGCCAACCGCCTGAGTTCGAGCCCGGGCACGCGCTCGGCGACTACGTGCTCGAGGAGCTGCTCGCGGTCGGCGGCTGCGGCACCGTCTACTCGGCGCGACACCGGCTCCTGGGGCGGCCCGCGGCCATCAAGGTCCTGCACCGCGAGCTGTCCACCTCGCCCGAGATGTTCGAGCGGTTCGTGCGCGAGGCGCGCGTGGTCAACCAGATCCGGCACCCGAACATCGTCGACGTGTACGGCTTCGGCGAGGTCGACACCGGCCGGCCCTTCTTGGTGATGGAGCTGCTCTCGGGCGTGGGCCTGCAGACGATGCTCGAGCGCCGCCACCGCTTGGCGCCGGCCGAGGCGCTGCTCTACCTCGAGCCCATCTGCGCCGCGCTGCGGGCCGCGCACGAGGCAGGCGTCGTGCACCGCGACCTCAAGGCCAACAACGTGATGGTGCTGGCCGAGGGCGATTCGCCGCGCGTCAAGCTGCTCGACTTCGGCATCGCCAAGCTGGTGCGGCCCTCGCCGGGCGACGCGCAGCTCACGGCCGTCGGACAGCGCCTCGGCACGCCGACGGCGATGGCGCCAGAGCAGATCCGCGGCGGCACCATCGACGCGCGCACGGACATCTACGCGCTCG
>JAFEBC010000031.1 GCA_018266095.1 Deltaproteobacteria bacterium | reverse complement strand
CGATGCATCCTGAGGCGCACCACGAAGAGCCGCCGCCCGAGCATCACGAGCCCACGCCGCCTCCGCCCGTGAAGGCCAAGGCCGCGCCGCCTCCCGTGCACCACGAGGAGGAGCACCACGATCCCACGCCTCCGCCGCCCGTGAAGGTCAAGCCGGCTCCTGCGCCCGCGCCGACGCCGCCTCCTCCGGCCGCAGCCGCCGAGAAGATCTGCTCCTCGTGCGAGGCCGTGAACCTGCCGAACGCGAAGTTCTGCGCCGAGTGCGGCACGCCGTTCCCCAAGCAGGCGCCCGTCGCGGCCGCCAAGGCCAAGCCCGCTCCTGCTCCCGCGCCGGTGGCCACGCCGCCCCCGCCCGTCGACGAGGAGTTCTCGACCGATCCCAGCCAGCGCAAGGCCCGCGCGCCCGAGATCACCTCCGAGCAGGCGCCCGTGTCGGTCGACGCCGAGCCGCCTCACGAGCAAGACACCGCCGTCGAAGAGCCCGTCGACTCGGGCCCGCCGCGCCACGCGCCGCAGTATTCGACGAACGAGAACGAGCGCCTGCCCTCGCCTGAGGACCTGGCCGCCTTCGAGGCCGCGCGCATGGCCCACACCGGCAAGGCGCGCGTGAAGCCGCCGCCGGACGAGCCGCCTGCCATCGAGATCGCTGGCGATCTCGCCGCCGCCGAGGAGGAGGCGCCGCCCGAGGAGCACGCCGAACACGCGGACGCCGAGCACGCCGACGCCGCGCCGCCCGAGGCTCCGCCCGAAGAGGAGAGCGCCGACGTCGTCGAAGAAGCGCCGATGGAGGCCGCGCCGGAAGAGGCGGCCGCCGAAGTGCCGCCCGAAGAGGCCGCCGAAGCGCCCCCTGAGGAGGCTCCGCCCGAGGAGGCCGCCGAGGCTGCGGTCGAAGAGGCCGAGCCGGTCGAAGAGCTGGCCGCGCCGATCGAAGAGCCGCCGTACCCGGTGCAGCTCACCGTCGAGCGCGGGAGCTCCGCGGGCACGGCCATCGCGCTCACGGGCCTTTCGAACATCCTCGGCGGCAACGGCGCCGGCCTCTCGCTCGGCGAGGACCCGCACCTGGCCAGCCAGCACGCGCTGCTCTTCTTCGAGGACCAGAAGCTGCTCCTGCGCGACGAGGGCGCTGCCAACGGCGTCTACGTGAAGCTGCGCGCCGAGTCGCAGCTCGTGCCCGGTGACCTGTTCATCGCGGGAGAGCGCCTCTTGCGCTTCGACGGCCCGGTCGAGCTGACCACGGGCACGGCGGGCGACACGCCGCTCCAGGGCGCGCCGCGTCCGCAGGGGACAGCGTTCAAGATCAGCGAAGTGCTCAAGGGCGGGAAGGTGGGCCGCACCGCGCACCGCGCGGGTCCGGTGATCGCGATCGGCAAGACCGGCTGCGACCTGAACTTCCCCGCCGACGCGCTCTTGGGCGCGCGGCACGCCGAGATCCACCTCGCAGAGGACGGCTCAGCCACGCTGCACGACTTGGGCGCTGCGCCGACGGGCGTATTCCTGCGGCTGCGTCCGCAAGCGGCCCACGAGGTGATCGCGGGCGACGTGCTGCAGGTCGGCGATCAGACGGTGCGCGTCGACTTCTAGGGTTTCGACCAGGCGGGCGGCACGAGTTGGACTGAAGTGCTCGCCCGATCACTCACCGCCGAGGCGCCGAAGCGCGGAATTTGCTTTGCCGAGACAGCCTTCTGCGCCTCTGCGGTGAATCCCCGCTCGAGCACCGACGCACGAGAGGTCGCTTCGCTTGGTCAGGAAGTGCCGCCGCCCTAAGGCAGCGTGCTCAGGATGATCTGGACCTGATCGCCGTACTTCGCCGAGTCCAGCTTACGGGCCTTCTCATACTCCTCGCGCGCCCGCGCCGGCTTCGTCTCGCGGAACAGCCCGCCCAGGCCGAAGTGCGCCTCGGCGTTCGCGTCGTCGAACTCGATCGCCTCTTCGAACAAGTCGCGCGCCGCGGCCGTGTTGCCATCGCGCGTCTTCTGGTGCGCCTGCTCGACGAGGTCGGCGGCCCTCTTCGGGTCCCGCTTGCTCGCGGCGGCCACAGAGTTGGTGTTCGTCGCCCCCGTCGCCGGGCCCGGATTCGAGCCCGTGGCGGTCGCGCCGGGGCCGGTCTTGGGAGCATCCGCGGCCTGCAGGATCGTGGGCGGCGGGGTGGACTGCCGCGCGGCGAACATGGCGCCGAGCGAGACCACCAGGGCCGCCGCGACGCCGAGGCCGATGTAGAGCGGGCGCTTGCTCCCTGTCGCAGCGGCAGGGGCTCCGTCGCCCGCCTGCGCCAGCGCGGCCTCCGACGCAGCCTTCTCGGGGGCCGACTTGCCAGCCGTTCCCGTCGCGCCCGTGGCCTTCGGGGGCTGCGCACCGGTCGCCTTCGACGCCGTCGCGCCTGTGCCCTTCGCGCCAGCAGCCGCACCTGTGGCCTTCGCGCCCGTCGGCTTCGGCCCGCCCGGCGCGATCACGCCGCTCGCCGCCGCCTGCGCGTTCGCCGGCGTGGCCGACTTGCCCCCCGTGGCCTTGTACAGCGCGCCCACCTCCTCGAGCAGCTTCTGGAACTCCAGCGCCGTCTGCGGACGCGCCGCCGGGTCCTTCTCCAGCGCGCGCAGGATGAGCTTCTCCATCGCCTCGCTGATGGGCGCCTGCGGCATCTTTGTGCGCGGCGGCAGCGGCGGCTCGTTCACGTGCTTGGTCAGGACCTCCATCGAGTTCTGCCCGTCGAACGGCAGGCTCCCGGTGGTGAGCTGATAGAGGATCACGCCGACCGCATACAGGTCGCAGCGCGCATCCAGCGCCGAGCCCGTGGCCTGCTCCGGCGCCATGTACTGCGGCGTCCCGCACACCACATCCGCGCGCGTCAGGCCCGGCACATCCGAGTCCATGATCTTCGCGATGCCGAAGTCGAGCACCTTCACGAAGTCGGCCCGGTCGCGCCGCTGCTCGACCATGATGTTCTCGGGCTTCAGGTCGCGGTGCAGCACGTTCTGCGAGTGCGCCTCCGCCAGCGCCGAACACACCTGCGCCATGATGTTGCACAAGCGGCCCTCGTCGATGGGCCACTCGTCGCGCAGCACCAGGCGCAGGTCCTTGCCCTGCACGTACTCCATGGCGATGAAGAGCGTGCCTTCCTCGCCCGAGCGCCCGAAGTCGAGCACCTGGATGCAGTTCTGGTGATTGATGCGGCTTGCCGCCTTGGCCTCGCGCTCGAAGCGGCCCACCAGCGTCGGGTCGTCGAGCAGCGACGGCTTGAGCATCTTGAGGCACACGAGCTTGTCGAGCGACAGGTGCCGCGCCCGGTACACCTTGCCCATGCCGCCCTGACCGATGAGCTCCTCGACGCGGAAGCGCTGCGCCACCTCGGCGCCGATGAGCGGGTCGCGCGCGGCCTTGCCACCCTTGGCGATGGGCGTCCCGCAGTGGACGCAGACCCGTCCCGGCGGATCGGGCAGCTCGCGTTTGCACGTCGTGCAGTTCATGGGCGCGGTCGATGTTCGCACAAGGTCCGGGGCCGTTCCACTCTCAAACGAGGGTCGCGGGTGACAACTTCCGCGCTTGCCGGATCGCCGGGGACGACATAGCGTGTCGCCCCATGGATTGTCCGAAGTGTGGTGCGTGGAACGAAAATCCGGTCGGCTCGTGTCTGTCGTGCGGCGCCCAACTGCCCGACGAAGAGGCTGAGAGCCTGCCCACGATGATGCCGAACAAGGTCCCGCCCAAGGCGGCGACCAGCAGCGGCGCGCGCTTCGCCACGGGCGGTGCGCCGCCCAAGCAGTGCCCGCAGTGCAACACGCTCAACGCCGCCGCGTTCAAGTTCTGCGCGCGCTGCGGTGCGCCGCTCGGGGCCACGGTCGCGCCCGCGTCGGGGAAGTCCGCGCCGGCCGCCGCTCCGCCCGCACCTCCGCCTGCCGCGAAGGCCGCGCCCAAGGCTGCCCCCGCTCCTGCGAAGGCCGCTCCCGCAGCCGCCGCGAAGGCTGCCCCCAAGGCCGCGCCCGCAGCGGCCAAGCCCGCGACGGTGCCTCCAACCGCGGCCGCCAAGCCCTCGCCGACTGCGCCCGTGACCAAGCCCGCGCCCGCGGCTGCCGCCCGGCCCGCGCCGCCGCCTCCGCCCAAGCCCACTCCCAAGGCCGCGCCCAAGCCCGCCGCGCCTCCGCGTCCGCGCGCACGCGTGTCCGCCATCGCTCGCGACGGTTCGCGCTCGGCCGATTTCGTCCTCACGCGTGACGAGACCCGCGTCGGCCGCGAGGTCGCCGAAGGCGAGGTGAAGCTCGACAAGGACCCGTTCATCGCGCCCGTGCACGCCACCTTCAAGTTCGAAGGCGACCAGCTCACCGTCCAGGACGCGGGCACGCCCAACGGCGTCTTCCTCTGGCTCAAGGAGCGCACGCTCTCCCCCGGCGACGAGCTGCGCATCGGCCGCCAGCGCCTGCGCATCGAGTTCATCCCCGACGAGCCCGAAGAGGTCGCCGAGCAGCCGCTCTGGGGCAGCCCCGACCCGGGGTACACCGCGCGCGTCACGCAGGTCCTCGAGGGCGGCGGCGACGGCGACGTCTACCCGCTCAAGACCGGCGACAACCTGGTCGGCCGCGGCACCGGCGACGTCAGCTTCCCCGGCGACGGCTACGTCTCCAGCCGCCACGCGCAGATCACCATCGGCAGCGGCACGCTCGCCATCAAGGACCTCGGCAGCGCCAACGGCACGTTCGTCCGCGTCAGCGGCAGCGCGCCGGTGACCTCCGGCGACCTCTTGCTGGTCGGCGAGCAGATCCTGCGCATCGATCCCGCGTAGTTGGCGCCCGCGTAGTTGGCGCTGCGTTCTGTAGAGTCGAGAGCGCGTTCGACCGCGACGGACGTCCCAGGTCCGTCTGCGAACCCGATCGCGCCCAGGCGCATCCCACTCGTTCCCACACCAAGGACGCGCCAATGACCAAGCTCAAGCTCAGCTACTTCGACGCCCCCGTCTCCCGCGGTGAAGAGTGCCGCCTCGCCCTCCACGTCGCCGGCCTCGCCTTCGAGGACGAGCGCCTCTCGCGCGACGCCTGGAACGCCCGCAAGGCCTCGGCTCCCTTCGGCGCGCTCCCCATCCTCTGGGTCGAGGGCAAGGGCGAGATCGCCCAGTCGAACGCCATCCTGAACTACCTCGGCCACACCCAGGGCCTGCTCCCCAAGGACCCCTTCGAGGCCGCCCGCCACGACGCGCTCCTGAACGCCGTCGAGGACCTGCGCAACACCCTGCGCCCCATCAACCGCCTCACCGACGCCGAGGCCAAGAAGGCCGCGCGCATCGACTTCGCCAAGGGCTACATGCAGGAGTGGGGCGCGCAGATCGAGCGCCAGATCGGCCCCGGGCCGTTCGCTGGCGGCGCGCAGATCGGCGTGGCCGACCTCAAGATCTTCGTCGCCGTGGGCACCTTCATCGCCGGCGGCATCGACCACATCCCGGCCGATGTGTTCAAGGCGTTCCCCAAGCTGACGGCCCTGCACGACGCGGTGAAGGCGCACCCGAAGGTCGCGGAGTGGCGGCAGAAGCACCGGTAGATTTGGGGCGCTCCGGCCTGCGGCCTCCGCTTGTGCGGGGGCTGCCCGCTGCTGACCGCCCCCGTTTTTCCCCCGTTCAGCGGTGACGACTCGCCGCCGTTGCGCGCGCGGGTGCGGCAGCCACTTGAGCCACGGACCGACCCCCGAAGGCCCGCCCCACGCCGGTCGAGATCGGCCCGCTCCCAGAGCGGGGCACGGTGCGGGGGAGGGGTTCGCGCGCAGTTCACGCGAGGGCGCACCCAACCAGCGATGGAAGCAAAACGCCCGCTGCAAGCGGGCGTCGGGCAGGCCGAAGCGTGCATGTCCGAGCACGAACCCCTCCCCCGCGGCGGGCCCCGCGGACGCACCGCGGAGGTCCCCTGGACCACGCAGGGGCGGGCCTTCGAAACCTACCCCGCGATCGACCGGATGATCTGCTGCCGCACCCGCGCGCGAAACCGCTCGAGGCGCATCGTCACCGCGCTCTTGCCCACGCCCATGCGCGCCGCGATCTCGCGCGCCGACAGCGTGCCCTCGAGATAGAACAGGCGCACGGTCTCCTTCTCGGGACCGTCCTTGAGCGCCTCGATCACCTCGCGCACCGCGCGCAGGCGCGCCTCCTGCTCCATCTGCTCGCTCGCGGCCGGGGCCGACTCGCACGCCAGCTCCTGCTCGCGGCTCGCGTCCTCGGCGGCCTTCTGGTGCGTCCCGCGCGAGGTCAGGTAGCTGCGCGCGCGGTTCCTGGCGATGGTGAAGAGCCAGGCAGAGAAGCGGCCCGGATCCTTGAGCGAGCGCAGCGCGCGGAAGGCGCGGACGAAGGCCTCCTGGACCACGTCCTCGGCCTCGTCGGCGTCGAGGTCGGAGAAGCTGGCGGCGATGCGCGCCACGGCCGGCCGGTACATCCGGTAGAGCTCGTCCTGCGCCTTGAAGCCGTTGTAGCCACCGGTGAGCGCCTGGGCGACGAGCTCGGTGTCGCGGCTCTTCGGGGCTGGCACCAGGACCAGGTGCGTCCGGCGGGTCTGGCTCGACTCGGGGGAGGGCATCATCGGCTGGGTCGTCGCGGGGGTCATGACCTCTTAGCAGCCTGCGTGCCGTGCCATGGGCCGCTGTGGGTTTCCCGTGATTTCAGGTGGTTGGCGAATGCCGCAGGGCGACCAGGGTCCAGCCGACCGCGACACCGGTGTCACTGTATGCGGTGCGTCATGAGTTGACCTCCGTCACGCTGGGTGATGGCGATCACACCTCCTGAACGGCAGCGGGCCCGGCGGGCGAGCGACTCCCGGCTTGCGACCTGGCTGCGCCACAGGCCTCGAACCGCGCTTGGCAACACCGCACTGCGGCCTTACTCTCCGCGGCCCTCGTATGGACGCCACGCTCGAACCCATCGTTCCCAAGACGCTCTCCGCCCTCGGGTGGAACGAGCTCATCGGTCACCTCTCGCAGCGCGCGCGCACCCCGCTGGGGCGCGAGCAGTGCCAGGCGCTGGTGCCGGAGGTCGAGCCGGGCGTTGCGCAGGCGCGGCTCGCGCGCATCGAAGAAGCCCGCGTGCTGCTCGCGGTCGAGAAGGAGGCGCCGCTCGCGGATGCGCCCGATGTCCGCGAGGCGCTGGCCCGTGCGTCGCGCGAGGGGACGCTGGAGGCGCCGCAGCTCCTGTCGGTGGCGCGGCTGATTCGGACCTCGGTGGCCGTGCGCAGATTCCTCGCCTCGCAGGCCGACCGCGCGCCGCTGCTCCACGCGGATGCCGAGGAGCTGAGCGACCTCGCGCCGCTGGCCTCCGAGCTCGAGAGCGTGTTCGACGCGGCCGGCAAGATCGTCGACACGGCGAGCCCGCTCTTGTCCGAGCTGCGCGAGAAGGCGCGCGGGCTGCACAAGAACATCAAGGTGCGCCTCGACGGGATGCTCGAGGACCCCGAGATCGTGGGCATGCTGCGCGACGCGTACTACTCGGTGCGCGGCGACCGCTACGTGCTGCCGATCCGCGCGGAGCACAAGAGCCACCTCGACGGCATCGTGCACAACGCGAGCGGCTCGGGGCAGACGCTGTTCGTCGAGCCGCAGGCGCTGGTCGAGCTGGGAAATCAGCTCACCATCGCGGAGGCGGGCGTGCTCGAGGAGGAGCAGCGCATCCTCGCGGAGCTCTCGCAGGCCGTGGGCCGGCGAGCGACGGAGCTCTTGGCGGATCTGGAGAAGCTGGCGGCGCTCGATGTGGTGCTCGCGGGCGCGCATCTGGCCGACGACCTGGGCGCGACGGCGCCGAAGCTGTCGCTCGACACGGGCAGCTTCGAGCTGCCGGGCCTGCGGCATCCGCTGCTGGTGCTGCAGACGCGCGAGCGCGCGAAGACCGAGGGCCGCGAGGTGCGGGCGGCGCTGGCGGCGATCGTGAAGAACGACGTGCGCTTGCCGGGCGCGGCGCGGGGCCTGGTGGTCAGCGGGCCGAACGCGGGCGGCAAGACGGTCACGATCACGGCCGTGGGCCTCTGTGCGCTGATGGCGCGCGCGGGGTTGCCCATCGCGGCGGGCGAGGGCGCGGCGATCGCGCTCTATCGAAGCGTGCTCACGGCCATCCACGACGAGGGCGACCTCTCGCGCGGGCTCTCGACGTTCACGGCGCACCTCGCGGCCCTGACGCGCACGCTGGCGGCGGCGGGGCCGGGCGCGCTCATCGTCATCGACGAGATGGCCGCGGACACCGATCCGCGTGAGGGCGCCGCGATCGCGCGCGCGACGCTGGAGGCGCTGGTGGATGCGGGCGCGCAGGTGCTGATCACCACGCACCTGGAAGAGCTCAAGGGCCTCGCGCTCGCAGACGCGCGCTTCGCGGCGGCGAGCGTGGGCTTCGATGTGGTGAAGCTCGCGCCCACGTACCGCCTGGCCATGGGGCAGGTCGGCGCGTCGGCGGCCATCGAGATCGCGCGGCGCGTGGGCCTGCCCGAGGCCGTGTGTCAGCGCGCGGAGGCCGTGCTGGGCGGCGGCAGCTCGGCGATCTCGGCGGCGGTCGAGCAGCTCGAGCGGGCGCGGGCCGAGGCGCTGCACGCAAAGCAGGCCGCGCAGGAGGCCGAGGCGAAGTTCGAGAAGGAGCGCCTGGCGTTCGAGCGCGAGCGCAAGGCCCTGAAGGCGCTGGAGCAGGCCACGCGTGAGGCCGCGCGCGATCTGCTCATCGAGGACCTGGAGCAGAAGCGGCAAGAGGCCGCGCGCATCGTGGCCGAGCTGCAGCAGCGGCCGACCATCGCGGGCGCCGTGGAGACCCAGAAGCAGCTCTCGCAGCTCCGCGCGGACGAAGAGGCGCAAGGCGATCGCGAGAAGGCGCGGGCCGAGGTCGCGGCCGAAACCGATGCGCTCCGTGCACGCGGCCAGGCTGAGGAGCACACGCTCGAGACAGGCACGCCCGTGCGCCACGCGCGCTTCGGCACCGAGGGCGTCATCATCGAGCTGCTCGGGAACCAGGCGCTGGTACAGCTCGGCGCGCTCAAGACCAAGGTGTCGCTCGACGATCTCGTGGTGCTCCCGCGCGCCTCCAAGACGCCGCAGGCGCAGCTCAAGCGCACCAAGGCCGAGCGGCTGGCCCGCGGCGAAGAGGCGCGCGCCAAGCCCGTGGAGACGAGGCTGGCGCTGGTCGATGTGCGCGGGATGCGCGTCGACGAGGCCATCCGCGCGGTGGACGAGGCGCTCGACGGCTACCTGCGCCAGGGTGAGGCCGAGGTGCACGTGCAGCACGGGCACGGCTCGGGCGCGCTCAAGGGCGCCGTCCGCGAGCACCTGCAGCGCAGCCCGTATGTGGCCCGCACGCGGCAGGCGACCAATCAAGAGGGCGCCGACCAGGTGACCGTCGCGGTGCTCCGGAGCTGACGCGGCGCGCGATTGTTTCGATCTTGCGAAGCTGTTCACCACTTGGCATCCTCGCCCTTCCCCGGGAGGCCTCGTGTCCACGCCGCAGGAGCTCGTCGCGCAGTTCGAGCAGTACAAGGGCTATCGCTTCAGCGCCGCCTACATCTGGGGCACCGCGCCGTTCCGCCCCGACGACGACGTGTACGCTCTCGTCCGCGCGCAGGTGCACGGAGACAAGCTCGAGCTCATCGTGACCGACGGCGGCGCCAAGCCGGGCCCCGAGCAGACCATCGCCATCACCGCGCCCGGCAAGCTCAAGGCCGGCGCCGACTCCATCCGACTGACGTCTGCGACCAAGGTCGAGTTCTGCGGCTTCTTCGAGGCCACGGCCAGCGGCGACAAGTTCCGCGTGTCGCGCGACGGCAAGCCCGGCGACGAGTTCCCCCGCAAGGACGAACCCGCGCTGCGCCTCGTCGCCGCGCCGAAGTGATTCGCTGCCCTCTTTTCCGCTCCGGAGGTCCCGTGATCCGCGCACTCGCCCTGACCGCCTTCGCTCTCCTCGCCCTCACGCCCGCCGCGCGCGCCGACAGCCCGCGCCGCCTCGGCTGCGACTTCAACATCTCCATCCCGCACTCGAAGGCCACCACCTCGAACATGACGCCCGACGCGCTCCACAAGTACGTGCAGAAGGGCAACGGCTACGGCGGCCTGCGCTGCCCGCAGTTCTTCAAGGCCACGGCGGGCGCGAAGTTCTACCGCCTCTGGGACGGCCGGCCCGGCAAGGCCAAGGAGATGGGCCGCTCGTGGACGCTGACGCGCTACGCGCCGGGGCACTCGTCGTACCGCAAGGCGTTCGCGGTCTGCGAGGACTGGAACAACCTCGCCAAGGAGACGGTCTGCACCATCAAGCCGGGCGCGACCGCCATCGTCGCCGTGGGCCCGGGCGAGCAGGTGTCGGAGTCGACCTGCGGCAAGCGCGGTGAGTTCTACCGCGAGGTGAAGGACCTGCAGGTCATGTTCGTGACCGACCCGTCGACGGTCTGCCAGTAGCCGAAGTCGCAGCGATCGGGGCGCCCGTCCCCGCGGGCGCTGCACGGCACGCCAGCGCGCCTACCGGATGCGCGCGTGCTTCTCGGCCAGCCGGCGCAGGCGCTCGTTCATGTCCTGCGCCTCGGTCGCGCTCTCGAGCTGACCGCCCACGCTCCACGGCAGCCGCCAGGTCCAGTTGTGCGGACCCACCGTGCCCGGGATGTTGATGCGGTCGGGCCAGCCGAGCGCGTCGATCACGGGCACGAGCAGCGCATCCGACGACGACGAGTACGCGAGGTCGAGCAGCGCGTCTCGGGTGCGCGGGGTGAAGGCGTCGACGTCGCCGTCGGAGAGGCCGCGCAGGGGCTCCTGCTGCTTCTGGAGCTGCTTCTCCCAGTCGAGCAGCGCGGACCACCAGTCGTGCAAGGACTCGGCGTCGTGGGTGCCGGTGACCGCGAGCGAGATCTGCGGGAAGTGGCGCACGTCGCGCGGGACGCCGTTGTCGACCTCCCAGCGCAGCACCTTGGTGCCCGGAATCCCGAGGCCGCCGAGCGAGCTGCGCAGGAAATCCGGCACGGTGCCGAGATCCTCGGCCAGCACGTCGGCCTTCTCGCCCATGAGCACGAGGATGCGCTCGCCCTGGTTGCGCTGCAGCGGCTCCTCGGAGGGCACGAAGTACGGCGTGGGCCGCGGCATCCCGGGCCCCGGCGCGAGCGGGCGCGCGTAGGTGCGGTACAGGCCGATGACGTGATCGACGCGGAAGGCGTCGTAGAGCGCCGCGGCACGATCAGATCGCGCGCGCAGCCAGGGGTCGCCGTGGTCGCGCATCTCGTCCCAGCGCGGCACCGGCAGGCCCCAATCCTGGCCGTCGGCGGCGTAGGCATCGGGCGGCACGCCCACGGTCGCGTCGAAGCGGAAGAAGCGCTGCAGGCCCCACACGTCGGCGGAGTCCTCGGCGACCATGAAGGGCAGGTCGCCCAGCACCTTCACGCCCACCGCGTTCGCGGCCTTGCGCCCGGCGAGCCACTGGCCGTGCGCGATCCACTGCACGAAGACCACCTCGTCGATGGCGTCCTTGAGCTCGGCGCGCGCGGCCGTGAGCGCGCTCGGATCACGATCGCGCAGACCGGGCTCCCAGTCGCGCCAGCTCTTGTGCCGGCGGTCGTGCAGCGCGCGGTAGAGCGCGAACTCCTCGATCCAGCTCTTCATCTCCTCGCGGAAGGCGCCGAACTGCTGCGCGCGCGAGGAGCCCGTCTTGAGCTCGCGCTCCTTGAACGCCACGAACGCCCGCGCCAGCGCCGAGCGCTTCACCTCGCGGAACGCGCCGAAGTCGGTCACGCGCAGGGCCCGCGCGGCGGTGAGCTTGTCCTGCTCCTCGAGCGTCAGCGCGTGGTCGCCGCCCAGCTCCGGCACCTGCGAGAGATCGATGTACACCGGCTCCAGCGCGAGCGAGCTCGACGCCGCGTACGGGCTGTCCTGCCCCGGCGACACCTCATTGAGCGGCAAGAGCTGCCACATCGAGCAGCCGCCCGTGCGCAGCCAGCGCGCCACCGCGCCCGCGTCCGTGTAGGAGCCGATGTCGCCGTTCTTCCCGCGCACGCAGGACAGCGGGAGCAGCATCCCTGCGCGGCGGCCGAGGTGGAATCGCTGGGTCATGGAGGACCGGCATTGTACCGCGGAAGGCTCTGCGTGCCCTTGCGCGGGTCGAGCCAGGCGGCGCGCATCCAGTGCGACTGGCTGCTGCCCTCGTAGAAGATCGACATCGTGCTGCCCAGGGTGCGCGGGCCGGCGCTGTCAGGCCGCGGGTCGAAGAAGAACGACGCGCCCGAGATCACCTGCTCGCCCGCGAAGGTGAGCGACGAGAGCTGGGTCACGATGTTCGAGTACGCGCGACCGTAGCCGTCGCCCTGGTTCGAGAGCCAGGCCAGCGCCACCGACTGGTCGTCGTGCGAGACCGCGACCTTGACGCCGTGGACCTGCGCGCAGTCCGGGTGGTCGTTGGCCTTGCCGCTGCGCAACACCGACGTCGGGTTCGGCCCCTGCAGCACGGCCAGGTTCACCGTCCACTGCGAGAGCGCGGTGTCGTTGGCGTAGGCCACGTAGAGGGTGTGCGCGTTGTCGATGGCGAGGCTCGGCGTCTCCTGCAGCGCGCTGGTGCCGAGGTCGGTGGTCACCGCGAAGGGCGCCGACCAGCCCGCGCCGTCGTTGTCGCTGTACGTCACGTACACGCCGTAGCTCGAGCTGGTGCCGGCGGTGACCCAGGAGGTGAAGGCCGCGAACAGGCGAGGGGAGCCGCTCGCGCCCGTGGGATCGTAGGCGAGCGACACGTGCTGGTTGTAGAAGCCGGCCAGCGGCGCGATCCAGAAGGTCGAGCCCCAGTGCGCGCCCAGGTCGTGCGACACGGTGGTGAGGATGCCCGAGGTGCTGCTGGTCGCGCCCGCCGCGTTCCAGGCCAGCGCGATGGTCTGCCCGGTCTGCGCCGCCACGGGATGGTCGAAGGCCAGCGAGTCGTTCTGGTGCGCCGTCGAGGTCGTGGCGCGCACCATCGTGGTCCACGAGGCGCCGTCGTTGTCGGTCGAGGAGGTCTCGATGAACGGCTGTCGATCGGCCCCGTTGTCGAGCGTCCCGTGCACCCAGGCGGCGAAGATGCGCTCGTGCGAGCCGCCCGAGTCCGAGTAGTAGACGTGCGCGAGCGCGGGATCCCGGTTCTGGCCGCCGCTGCCCGGGACGCCCGCGGTGTCGGACCAGTTGACGCCGTCGTTGGTGCTGTGCGCGGTGGCGATGGACTTGTGCCCGTTCGTGTCGCGGTGTCCGACCAGGGCCACGACGCGCTGGCCGGCGTAGACCGCGGGCGCGACCGCGATGTCGAGCGGCTGGGCCGAGCCCGTGAGCGTGTAGTCCTCGGCCCATGCAGGGGCCGGCAGGGTGATGGCGCACGTGGAGGTCGGCGAGGCCGCCCTGACGTATCCGACGGGGTTGCAGGCGCGCGTGCCGCCGTCGGAGAGCGTGGGAACGGGCTGATCGCCCAGGCAGTACATGCTGCCGTCGCCGCGCATCCCCGACGTCGTGCAGCTCGCGGTGGAGAGCGTCGAGGCCGGGTCCGTCAGGATGCACGTGACGGTGCCCAGCCAGCCGGAGTCGCTGCAGGGCACGCGGCAGGCGCCGGGCACGCCGACGCCGGGGCCGCACCAGGTGCCGTCGCTGCAGTCCTGGTTGATCTGGCAGGCCTGATCCGCGCCGCAGCCGTTGATGTTGCCCGAGAGGGGCGCTGCCGCGTTGGCGCTGGTGTCGCCGCCGGCGCCCGCGTCGACCGAGCCCGAGTCGGCTGCGCCGCCATCGCGCGGGCCGCCGTCCGCGGGGCCTGCGTCGATCGGGCCGCCGTCCACGATCGGGCCGCCGTCGTTGTCGGGCGCGCAGTGTCCGTTGGCGAGGCAGATCTCGCCGCCCGGGCAGCCGAGGAAGCCGCAGGTGGCCACGCAGCAGTTGCCCTCGCCGCACACGAGGATGCCGTTGGCCGAGCAGTCGCTGTCGAACTGGCAGCTCCCCAGGCACACGCCGCCGTCGGTCAGCGGCCCGCCATCGCTGGTGCCGCTGTCGGAGGTGCCGCTGTCGGTCTGGCCGCCGTCCTGCGCGCCCGCGTCGAGCGTGCCGGAGTCGACGCCCTCGGGGTGGATGCAGTGGCCGCTCGCCTGGCACACGAGGCCCGCGGGGCAGCCGCCGACGAGGCAGTTGGGCACGCAGCACGTGCCGTTGCACACCGAGAACTGGGCGCAATCCACGTCGAACTGGCAGTCGCCGAACTGGCACACGATGGGCCCGGCATCGCCCGCGTCGGTGCCCGAGTCGGTCGCCGTGCTGCCGTCGTCGGGGCCGCCGTCGCTGAAGATGGACTGGCCGCCTCCGCACGCGGTGAGCGCGAGCGCGAGGAGAGCCGGGAAGACCTGGCGGGCGAGCAGGCGCAGCATGGTTTGCCTCGATGGGACCGAGCTAGCGGACACGAATCGGCAACAGAGGCATCGCCCGGCGCGGCCGCCCTGTCATCGGAGGATCGACCGAGGGCCGACCGTCCTGCGCTTGCCTCGCGCGGGCGCCGTTGCTACATGGTCAGCCCATGCCCAAGCAGAGCACCGAGGACCACGGAATCATTCTGCATTTCGCCGGCAAGCACCACCTGTTCCCGGTGGCGAACAAGGCGAACCGCGCCGAGGTCCGGCTCTCCACGCACGACGACGTGAAGGCCGAGGAGGTGCGCGTGGGCTGGGACGGGTACTTCCGGCCGTTCCTCGACCGCGGGCTCGTGTTCGTCTACGACGACGCGGGTGGCCAGGCGATGACGCGCGCCGAGGCCGAGGCCGCGGTCAAGGCCTGAGGGCCCTGGTCCGGGCGCTCTTTCAAGCCGGCCGCGCAGGCAATGAGGGTCTAGCGCAGCTCTAGCGACGGCCCTTCGAGCCGCCCTTGCCACCGGAGCCGCCGCGGCCGCCACCACCGCCGCCGCCGCGACCTCCGCTGCCGCCCCCGCGGCCGCCACCACCGCCGCCGCGACCTCCGCCGCTTCCGCCACGGCCGCCGCCACCACCACTTCCACCGCCGCCGCGGCCGCCGTGTCCGCCCTTGCCGCCGGGCTTGTTGAAGCGGCCGCCGAACGCCTGCGGGCGCCCCTTGGGGAGCGCCGTGATCTCACGCGGCACCGGCTTCGAATCCGGCCGCAGGTCATCTTCCGAGAGCCACGGCCGCGCGTCGTCGGTGCGCAGATCATCCGTGCGCAGCCACGCTTCCTTCTTCTCGGCCGGCTTGTTGCCGCGGACAGGCGTGTGCTCCTGGTGCCGCTTGCCCCTGCGCGGATCATGCTGCGGATGAGGCTGGGCGCGGCCCAGCGAGATCGCCTCGCCGGCCACCACGTGCGGCGCCTCGCGGTGCTTGCCGTGCTTGTCGCCGCGGTCGTCGCGCCGCTTCTTGCCGTGCGTCGGGCCCACCTGCTCGATGAGCTCGAGGCCGATGCGCCGCTTCACCGGGTCCGAGGACTTGAGCACCACACGCACCGCGTCGCCCACGCCGAAGCTCTGGCCTGAGCGACCCACGATGAGCCGGTGCGCCTCGGGATCCAACTCGACGGAGTCGCCGAGCGACTCGATGGGGATCAGCCCCTCGACCCACGGATCCTGGATGGCGCAGAAGAGGCCCGCCTCGGCCACTCCGGTGACGATGGCGTTGAACTCCTCGCCCTCGCGGCCCTGCATGAACACCGCCGCATAGAACGAGTCGATGTCGCGCTCGGCCTTCATCGACGCGCGCTCACGCTCCGAGCACTGCGCCGCGAAGCCGTACAGCTCTTCCTCTTGCGCCGACCGCTCGGCCGCCGTGAGCGGCTTGTGGTGCCGCGCGATGTCCTCGTGGAGCAGCCGGTGCACGAGCAGGTCCGGATAGCGCCGGATGGGCGAGGTGAAGTGCAGGTACGTCGGCGCCGCGAGGCCGTAGTGCCCGATGTTCTCCGGCGTGTAGTGCGCCTGCATCATCGCGCGCAGGAGGAGCGAGTTGAGCGCCTGCTGCGCGGGCGTGCCGTCGATCTCCCGCAGGAAACCGTTGAGCGCCTTGGGCGTCAGCTTCTCCGGCAGGTGGTGCCCGTGCACGGCCGCCAGCGCCGCGAAGGCCTCCAGCCGCTCAGCGTCGGGCTGGTCGTGCACGCGGTACACGCTCGGCAGCTCGCGCCCCTCGAAGAAGCGCGCGACCGCCTCATTCGCCGCCAGCATGAACTCCTCGACCAGCCGGTGCGCGTCGTTGCGCGGCCGCTGCTCGATGGCCTTCACGCCGCCCTGATCGTCCAGGACGATCTTCGGTTCGGGCAGGTCGAAGTCGATCGATCCGCGCGCGAACCGCTGCGCCGTGAGCAGCTTGGCGAGCTTGCCCGCGAGCAGGATGTCCGGCACCAGCGCGTCGAACTGCGGCGCCACCGGCTTGCCCTCGAGGATCTCGGCCACGATGTCGTACGTGAAGCGCGCGTGGCTGTTCATCACCGCCGGATAGATGTCGGCCTTCTGCGGCGTGCCCTGCGCGTCGAGCGTCAGGTCGCACACCATGCAGAGGCGGTCGACCTTCGGGTTGAGCGAGCAGATGCCGTTCGAGAGGCGCTCCGGCAACATCGGCAGCACCGTGCTCGGGAAGTACACGCTCGTGGCGCGGCGCAGGGCCTCGCTGTCGAGCGAGGTGTGCCGCTTCACGTAGTGCGCCACGTCCGCGATCGCGACCACCAGGCGATAGCCGTCGCCCTGGCGCTCCACGTACACCGCGTCGTCGAAGTCGCGCGCGTCCGCGCCGTCGATGGTGACCAGCGCCATCTTGCGCAGATCCTTGCGGCCCGCGAGATCGCTCTCACGCACCTGCTCGGGGATCTGCTCGGCCTCCGCCAGCGTCTTCGCGTCGAACTCGTCGGCGAATCCGAACGAGTACGCCGTGGCCAGGATCTCGAACCGCGCCTGTCCGCGCGCGCCCAGCTCGTCGAGCACGGTGCCGAACATCTGCCCGTTCTTCGACTCCGTCAGCCGGACCTTCACGAGGTCGCCGTCCTTGAAGCGTGCGTCGCGCGTCACCGCGATGGGCTGCACGAGCTTGCGATCGTGCGGCTCGACGAACGCCGTCTTCCCGCGCACGCGATACGCGCCCAGGGCCAACTGGCGCCGCCGCTCGACGATCTCGATGACCTCGCCGATGGGCCGCCCGTCGCGCCCCTTCGAGGTGCGCAGCCGCACGACGTCGCCGTCGATGGCCTCGCCCGTCTTGCCGGGCGGCACGAACAGGTCCTCGGCGCGGCTCATGGAGCCCAGGAGCGGCGTGACGAATCCGTACCCTTCGGCCTTGAGCGTGAGCAGGCCCACGACCTCGCGCTGCAAGGGCTTGGGCGCCTTCTCCGGCGGCTTCTCGCGCGCCTCGCCCCAGGTCTTCGCGCCGCGCTGGGGCTTCCATTCGTCGCGCTGGGTGCGGTGCCGCTCGCTGCCCGCGAGGAACGCCGCGGGGAGCTTGGGGCCACTGATGTGCTTCGGGTGATGCTGCTTCGACTGCGGGTGCTGCTCGATTGCGTTGTTCGGTTGAGACTCCGTGTGTGCTGCGTTGTGCCGCTCGGGATTCGAGCGGAAGTGATGCCCATCGCTGACGGCCCGGCCTTCGCGCACGAGCGCACGAAGCGCCTTGTGCACGCTCTGCCGGCCGCCGGCTCCGAGCTTGAGTTCTTGGGTGATTTGCTTGAGGGAGAGCCCCCGCCCGCGTGCAACGCGGAGGAGCTCGAGGAGTTCGTGGAGATCGATGTTCACTTGCTACGTATTCTCTCCGCCGCCTCGCTTCTTGGTGCTGCAGCCCTTGTCGGGACTACAGCTCTTGAAGCCAGGGATGGCGTTGCCGAGGAAGTCGTGGAGCGACGCGACCAGCTCCTGCGGCATGTCATGGTTGAGGCTCTGCCGGGCGACCGAGCTGGTCGCCTTGTACGTGCGGACGAAGGTCACGCACGGCATACAGCGGCTGAGGTGTTGCTCCAGGGCGGCGGCCTTTTCGGCGGGAAGCGAGCCCTCGACGTAGTCGCCCAGGAGGTCGACACAGTCCTTGCAGTGCTCGATCTGAAGCTTCTCCGCGCCCATCCGTACCGCCCTTTTGCCGCAACAGTATCACATTCCGCCCTGAGGGGCTGATTTGTTGCGAAGTCGTCGATGTACGGATGGATGCGTGGAATTCCGGCGGGATTCGGGCGCGCATTGTTGCGGGGTGGTCGCGGCGCTGCCATGTGGGGCCGATGTGGGGCCCGTTTCGGTGGATGAGAATCTGGTTTTGGGGCGCTCCGGCCTGCGGCCTCCGCTTGTGCGGGGGCTGCCCGCCCCCGCAACGCCCCCAGCCCTTGGCAACCCTGCCGCCCCCGCCGACTGCTGTGCGACTGGTCGTCCCGCCCCAGCCTGAAGACTGGGGCTGGTGGAACTAAAGCCTCGCTGCGCGAGGCTTCGGCGCCGTGGGCACCCGCGGCAAACACCGTCGAACGCGAAGCCCCGCAGGGGCTTTTTTCCCACCAGCCCCAGGCTTCAGCAGCTTCAGCCTGGGGCGGCGAAGAGGCGCGACCAGCTTGGATTGGCCCGAGCTGATTCGCACCGAGGGCTGGGGGCGTTACGGGGGCGGGCAGCCCCCGTACAAGCGAAGGGCCGAAGGCCCGTAGCGCCCCAAAGAAAACGTACCTGTCTTGGACCACGGCTACGAAAAGAACTCCCCAAGCTGCTCGCGCAGCGCCAACCGCGCGCGGTGCAGCCGGCTCTTCACCGCGGGGACGCTCAGCTCCAGCGCGTCGGCGATCTCTTCGTTCGACAAGCCGTCGACGTCCTTCAAGAGGAACACCGTGCGGTAGTCGTCAGGCAGCGTCTTCACCGCGGCATCGATGGCCTTGCCGAGCTCGCCGGACATCAGCTTCTCGTCGGCGCGCTGGGACCAGTCGCTGTGCGGGGCCTCTTCGAAGTAGCCCTCGTTGTTGAACTTGGGGCCGGTCAGCTCCAGGGGTTCGGTCGGGAGCGCGTCGGGGGCGCGGCGCTTGCGGCGCAGGCGCATCAGGGCGCTGTTGGCGGCGATGCGGTAGAGCCAGCTCGAGAACTGCGCTTCGCCGCGGAAATTCGGGAGTTTTTGGTACGCGTTCAGGAAGGTCTCTTGCAGGATCTCCTGCGCGTCGGCCTCGCTCTGGGTCATGCGCAGCGCGAGGCGGTAGAGCTGGCGCTGGTGACGCGACACGAGCTGAGCGAAGGCCGTGGCGTCGCCCTGCTGCGCGCGGAGGACCAGCTCGGAATCGCTGGGCTCGCCGGGCGGCGGGGGCGGCGTGGCACTGGCCTTTGGTTCAGTCATGGAAGAGCGCGCAACGTAGGGCATGAAAGCGAAGCACGCAAGTCGCGGGCCGAGAGAAACTTCGGGGGCGTCGATGAAAATTCCGGGGGTTGCGCGGATTTGCCCGCGTCGGTGGGGCCCAAAGGGCGTCGGACTTCGGACATGTGGCCGGGACAGGTGACGGAGGGCCTGCAACACATGACGCGCGCGATCGGGCGGCGTCGGCAGAAGGAACACACGGCCATGGGACGGCAGGCAGTCGAGGAGCGGGACCTCTCGCAGGAGCGGCTCCGCACGGAGAACGAGATCGACAACGCCATCTACGCGCTCTTGTGCGCGGCCTTCGGTGAGGGCGATTCGCGCGAGATCAGGCAGGCGGTGCGCGTGCGGGTGGCGCTGCAGCCGACCTCCGCCGAGCTCATCGACGGCGTGTGCGCGGAGCTTCGCGAGCGCGGGCTGTTGCGCTGGGAAGAGCAGCGGCGGGCGACGGCGTGCAATGTGATGGCGGCGTTCCTGGACCTGCCGGAGACGGAGCGCGAGGACGTGTCGCTCGCGCCGCCAGAGTGGGATCTCGCGGCTTGAGCGGGCCCGGGCACGCAGCTCCGATCTTGATTGAGTTGCGCGCCCGATCGCTCACCGCTTCGGTGCCTCTGCGGTGAGTCGTCGCTGTTGGCGCCCACTACACGAGCTGGAACAGCGCCGACTGGTCCAATTCGAGGCGGGCGCCCAAGAGCGCGCGGCTCGTGTCGTCGTGGAGCTGGGCCTCGGCCTCCAGCGCGGTGTCGATCTGGGCCTTGCTCGCGCCGCTCTGCGCGAGGAAGCGGGCGAGGCGCTTCTGGCCGCGCTGCTTGTCCATCGACACGCGCTCCAGGGCGTTGACGATGAGCTTCTTCAGGCGGCGCTCGGCCTCGGTGTGGGCGGCGCGCAGGCCGGCCTCGACCGCGGCCACGAAGGGCGCGGGCGGGCCGCCGTCGGGGGCGGGGACGCCTTCGAGCTCGCAGGTGTCGAGCATGGCTGCGAGGGCGTCGTCGGGCACGGCGCCGCCGCGGCCGTCGAGGCGCACGACCACGCGGACCAAGGCGTCTTCGAGGTAACGGGCGGCGCGGCGGGAGGGCACGCGGGAGCCCTGCGCGAGATCGGCGGCCTCGGGGAGGACGACGAGCCAGCGGCCATCGAGCGCGGCGCCGGACGAGCCGCGGACGCTCGCGCGACAGACGGTGCCACGGCCCAGGTCGCCGTCGCGGACCCAGCCGAACAGCGCCTCGACGAGCGGGTGGCCGGTGGCGAATGAATCGGGCTCGTCGTGGGCGACCGAGACGGCCCTGCGGAACGAGCCGAGGATGGTGCGGTCTTCGCTCAGATCGAATCCGGCGAGCGCATCCACTTTCAACTCGGGGCCGACCTGGAAGCTGACCTCGCCCGGGAGCACGTCCACGTCATCGTCGGCGGCGAGGCCCACGCGCAGCGCGATCTGCAGCATGACCTGCTCGAGGCGCTCTTCGAGGGCGCCGGAGACAGCGCCGAGATCCTTCGCCAGCTTCTCGTGATCGCTCGGGGCCGCGGTGCGCTCGGCCTCCTCGGGAGCGTCCTTCTTGGCCTTGGACTTCTTGGCGCCCTTCGCGGGCTTGGGCTCGTCGGCGAGGCGCATGCCCAGCCGCAGCGCGCCGCGCTCGGCCAGCGTGCGGACGCTGGCGACATCGCAGCTTCGGCGATCGAGCAGCGGATCGTACGCGCGCGCCACCTCGGCGCGGGCCGCGCCCACCTTGGCCGAGAGCGCTTGGATGGCCTTGGTCCACGCGGCGTCTTCGCCGTCGCCGTTGAGCTCGCTGCCGAGCAGGACCAGCTCGGTCTCGACCTGCTCCAGCACGTGATCCAGGCCGCCCACGGGCGCGCTGAACACGCCCACGCCCTGGTCCATCACGTCGAGCACGCGGGCCGCGAGCGTGCCCTCAGGACGGAAGGCGAGGATGCGCACCTCGCGGGCCTGGCCGATGCGGTCGATGCGCCCGATGCGCTGCTCGATGGCGGCCGGGCTCCACGCGAGGTCGTAGTTCAGGAGCACGTGGCAGTGCTGGAAGTTGCGCCCCTCGCCGCCGAGCTCGGTGCAGAGCAGGACGCGCGGGCCGTCGGGATCGCGGAAGCGGGCGACGAGCTTGTCGCGCTCGGCGGGAGGCAGATCGCCGACGTACGCGAGCGCCTCCAGGCCCTTCTTGCTGCTGCTCCCGCGGCCGAGGCGGTCCTTGAGATAGTCAATGGTTTCGCGGGCTTCGGCGAAGATGAGCACCTTCTCGCCCGCGTACTCGCCGTCGAGCAGCGCGCGCAGGGCCTCGAGCTTTGAGTCCTTGCCCTCGGCGGCCAGCGCCTGGGCCTTGGGGGCCAGCGCCTGGAGCGACTTCTCGGCAGAGCCGGTGAGCGCGGCGGCGAGCGCTGGCGGTGAGCTGCCCAGGCGGCGCAAGAGGGACGCGAGCACGGCGCCGCCCGCGAGCTTGCCCTTGGACTTGGCCTGCGAGACGGCGGTGCGGACCTCGGCCTCGAGCGCGCGCTCGGCGGGGGACAGCGTCAGCGGGAGCTTGTGCAGCACGCGGGGCGTGAAGCCGCCCACCACTGCGCGGCGGTTGCGGAGCAGGCGCGAGGAGAGGCCGTAGCCGTCGGCGAGGTGCGTGAGCAGCGCCTCGTTGTCCACGGACTTCGCGTTCGCGAGCGTCTGCAGCTCGGAGTCCTGCGGGAACAGCTTGCCGATGCGGCCCGCGGCCAGCGCGTCGCCGTCGAGGAGCGCGCGAACCTCTTGCGAGAGCTCGCCCTGGCGCGCGAGGCGGGTCACGAGCTCCTTCTCGCTCGCGGCGGGCGCGGGGTCGACGAGCTTGAGCAGATGGAAGTACTCGGCCGGGTCGAGCTGCAGCGGCGTGGCCGTGAGGAGCAGCATGCCCCACGAGGTCTGCGAGAGCGCTTCGGCGACCTCGTATGCGCGCTCGCCGCGCAGGTGGTGGGCCTCGTCGAAGATCACGAGATCCCAGCCGGCCGCGGCGGCCTCGTCGGACTCGTCCTTCGCGCGTGAGAGCCACTCGAGCGAGGTGACCACGAGCTTGTGGCGGGCCCACGGGCTGCCGGGCTGCGCCTCGCCGTCCGCGGGCGCGTCGACAGCGGCGTCGGCGCGGGCGTCCTTGGCGCGGTCCGGGTCCATGAGCGTGAAGAGCAGGTTGAACTTGTGGAACAGCTCGGCGAGCCACTGCACGGTGAGGTGCGAGGGCGCGACCACGAGGCAGCGCTTGACGAGGCCCGCGTGCAACAGGCCCGAGAGCACGAGGCCCGCTTCGATGGTCTTGCCCAGGCCGACCTCATCGGCCAGCACGAAGCGCGGCGCGGGCGCGGTCAGCACCTGGTGCGCGACCGAGACTTGATGCGGCTTCACGTACACGCGGCTCGCGAAGAGGGCGCCCAGGGCGTCGGCGCGGCGCTCGAGGTCCAGGCGGACGACATCGCGGCGCAGCTTGAAGTCGTCGGGGTTGCCCCAGCGGCCGCTGGCGAGCTGATCGGCCGGACCCGCGCGGGGCGTGGTCGCGCGCAGATCGGCCTCGGCGCGGATGGACGGCTTCTTGCCCTGGACCTCGACCGTGTAGCGATAGAGGTCGTCGGCCGGGCCCGGCAGCGGGCGCAGCACCTTGCACGGCGAGCCGTCGAGCAAGTGAGCGTCGCACGACTGCGGGAACTTGTAGCGCTGGAGCGCCTGATCGCGGGACGACAGCATCACCGGGCCCTCGTGGCGGCCGGGGAACTCGGCCTGCAGACGGGGCGGGTCGTCGCTCACGGCCACCACGTGCCCGATGCCCCAGGAGGGCTGGGCGCGGTGGACGATCTTCATGCCTTTGAGAAAACGCACGGGTGGCCTTTTAGCAGCAATGCTGTTCGGCTTGCAGCGGCATCTGGCGGACGGATTCGAGGGGTCGAAGGTTCCGTCGGTCCGTCTGGCGCGGCGCCGGGTTGTGGGTTCTAACTGCGGCCGATGGATGTGCCCACGCAGAGTGCGGATTCGGACCGGCGCGAGAGCGGTGCGCCTGCGCTGACGCTGACGCGCTGGCTGTTCGAGTGCCTGCGGCTGGGCTTTGTGGGCGTGGGCGGCGGGCTGTCGATCCTCGGACAGGCGGGCGACAGGCTGGTGCGGAACGGGTGGGTGTCTGAGCGCGATTGGGTGCGGACGTCGGCCCTGGCGCAGTTGATTCCGGGCGGGGCGGCGTCGAACGCGCTGGCGGACGTGGGGCGCAAGCGGTTCGGCGTGCTGGCGGCGCTGGGGTCGGTGGCGATCTATGTCGCGCCGTCGGTGGCGCTGATGATCGCGCTGGCGGGGCAGTGGGGCGCGGCGCGCAATCTGGAGACGATCGCGCCGCTCCTGGCGGGGCTCAACGCGGGCGTGGTGGGCCTCGTGGGGTCGGTCTCGTATCGCTTCGGGCGGCAGGGCATCGAGCGCGCGTGGCAGTGGGGGCTCGCGGCGGGGCTGGTCGGGCTCGCGGTGGCGGGGCAGCATCTGCCGGTGCTCCTGGGCATGGGGGCGGCGGTGGGGCTCATCGCGGGGTTGCTCAAGGCGAGGAGGACGCGGGCGCGGATGGTGGCGCGCCGGGCCCGAAAATCGTCTGACACCTCGCCGAAAGCGTCTGACACCTCGGCGCCAAAATCGTCTGACACCTCCCAAAAATCGTCTGACACCTTCGGGCCGAAGCTCCTGCTGCCCTTCGCGCTCAAGTGGCCGACGTTGCTGGCCATTCCTGCGGCGACGACGGCGCCGCTCGTCCTGATTCTGTTCGGGGTGTTCCTGCGCGTGGGCCTGCTCGCTTGGGGCGGCGGGCTCGCGGCGGTGGCGCTGATCGAGCACGAGTCGGTGGCGGCGCACGGGTGGGTGTCGCAGGCGGACCTGGCGGACGCGATCTCCTTGGGGCAGGTGACGCCGGGGCCGATGCTGGTGGCGGCGGCGTTCATCGGCGCGCGGGCGGCGGGCGTGGTGGGCGGGCTTGCGGCGGCGGCGGGGATCTTCGTCGGGCCGGCGCTGGTGGTCGCGTTCTTGGGGCGCGTCATCGAGGAGCGGCAGCACCTGCGGGTGGTGAAGGCGCTCTTCTCGGGCCTGGTGCCGGCGGTGCTGGCCGCGATGGCGCACGCGACGCTGCGGCTGGGCGAGGGCCTGACGCGGCCGCTGCAGTTCGTGATGGCGGCGGTGGTGTTCGCGCTGGTGACGTCGCGCAAGCTGGGGCCGACGCTGTCCTTGGTGCTGGCGGGGCTCGTGGGGCTCGCGCTCCTGCGGCATTGACTCCTGGGCGGGCGCGCTCGACGCTCGCGGCATGTACGCGCCCTCGGCCGAGCTCACGGCGAGCCTCGAACGCTGCAGCACGCACGGCGACCGCATCGCGGGCTGGCGGTGCACGCAGTGCGCGCGGGCGCTGTGTCCGGCCTGCACGGCGCGCAAGCCGGTGGGCGCGGGGCACGTGGACGTGTGCGAGCTGTGCGGCGGGGTGGCCGAGGCCATCCGCAGGCGGCGGGCGGACATCGCGCCGTTCCCCAAGCTCCTGCGCGGCGCGCTCGAGTGGCCGTTGCGGCGCGAGGCGGTCGTGGTCATCTTCGCGATG
Source organism: Deltaproteobacteria bacterium (assembly GCA_018266095.1). Classification (GTDB taxonomy): domain Bacteria; phylum Myxococcota; class Myxococcia; order Myxococcales; family 40CM-4-68-19; genus CAIWCD01. Next base: position 935 of record JAFEBC010000031.1, on the reverse strand, counting down.
GCCCTGTTCGAGGGCTTCATGTCGCTGTGGGGGCCGATGGCGGCGTCGTTCGGGTACGCGATCGAGCTCTCGTATCTGTACCAGGTGGTGCGGCACACGGCGCTGGGCGAGGATCACGTCCCGGGGCCGGACGATTTCCGCGGGTTCTTCGAGGACATCGTCGACCCGGTGGGCCGCATGCTGCTCGCGAGCATCTGGCTGTGGATGCCGGCGGTGTGGTGGGCGGTGTTCACGCTGGAGAAGCTGTTCGCGAACACGCTGACCGAGGAGAGCTATCGGCAATCGCTGTGGCTGCCGATCCTGCTCAGCTCGATGGGCGCGCTCATCTTTCCCATGGCGGTGGTGGGCGCGTCGCTGCAGGGGCCGGCGCTGCAGTTGCTCAACCCGGTGGCGCTGCTCGTGCGCATCGCGCGCATCGGGAAGGACTATTGGATCTGCGCGGGCGTGTGCATCGCGCTGGCGGTGTCGCAGAGCCTGACGGGGTTCGTGCTGGCGTGGGCGATGAGTCCGCTGCCCGGGGTGCTGAGCGGGTTCGTGAGCGACTTCGTGCTGCTGTACCCGACGATGATGGGCTTTCGCGCGATGGGGCTGCTCGTGCGGACGCATGGGGACGTGATCGAGTACGGGCGGGAGAGCGACTACTACGTGCCCGTGATCGCGGAGGCGCCGGAGCGGACGCTGCAGGCGGTGGAGTCGGCGCATCGGCAGAGCGCGTCGGGCGGGGCGCTGGTGGAGGCGGAGGAGCCGGTGGCGCCGATCGATCTGGCGCAGGCGGCGCAGATCGAGCCGGCGACGCAGCTCGCGGTGGCGTGGACGCAGGGCGATGTGGAGGGCGCGCTGGACACGTTCGCGCGCGCGGGGCGGGAGATCGCGGCGCGGACGCTGTCGGCGGAGGCGTGGATGAAGTTGGGGGAGGCGATGCGGGGGCGGGCGGG
>JAFEBC010000319.1 GCA_018266095.1 Deltaproteobacteria bacterium | reverse complement strand
CGCCGGAGCGTCCTCTGACTCGAGTCGTATCGATTCACCAGTCAACTATCCCCGAGGTGCGACGCAGGGGGAAGGAGCACATCTCCCTCCACCTGCACACCCGCAGGGTTGCGCGGCCAGCCACGCTCGGAGCGCGTGGGTCTGCGCGCTAGTTCTGGTTGCCGCCCGCCACCCACTTCACCAGCGTCTTGTACGCGAGCGAGCTGGTGGTGATGCACGGGCTCGACCCGCACATGGTGGTGTAGCCCGAGAGCTGCTGGCTGGGCGCGGTGTAGATCGCGGTGCCCATCGAGGTCGCGTGCGCCTGCGGGCTGGTGTCGAAGTCGGGCAGGTGGCTCGAGCCGTGGCAGCCGGTGCAGCCCTCGCCGTCCCAGATGCCGGAGACGCCGTCGTTGGCGTAGGACACGAGCGGCGTCCCGCCCGTCGCGCTCGAGTACGCGCTGGAGCCGAGGTCGTTGGTGGCGAGCACCGACACGTTGTAGACGCGGTTGCAGTCCTGCGTCTGCGTGCCGGCCACCACGCCGTTGTAGTCGCAGGAGCGCAGCGTGGCGCCGATGGTGTACGGCGAGGTCACGCCCGAGTACAGGGCCGTGATCGTGCCGCTGATGCCCGAGGTCTGCGTGCGCACGGTGTAGCTGGTGATGGCGTGGCCGTTGTTGGCGGGCGCCGACCAGGTGACCTTGAGCGTGCTGTCGAGCGCGGTGAGCGTGGGCGCGCTGGGTGCGCTCGGCGCCGCGCCCGGCACGTAGCTGCTGGAGGCCGACGACTGGCTGCCGGTGCCGAGCGCGTTGGTCGCGGCCACCTTGAAGTAGTAGCTCGTGCCGTTGCTCAGGCTGGTCACGTTGAAGGTGGTGGCGCTGCTGCCGGTGGCCTCGGCCGTCTTGGCGAGGGCGTTGTTGCTGGTGAAGTACGTGGACACCGTGTAGCTCGTGATGCTGTAGCCGCCGTTGCTCGCGGGCGCGCTCCACGACAGCGCGATGAAGCCGCTGCCGTCCGAGCCCGTGACGCCCGTGGGTGTGCCCGGCGTGGTGCCCGGCTTGACCGAGGCGCTCGCCGAGGACGCGGAGCTCGTGCCGGCGGGCGTCGTGGCCGTGACGGTGAAGGTGTAGCTCGTGCCGTTGGTGAGCCCGGTCACGGTGGCGTTGGTGCCGCAGGTGGTGGTGGGCGGGTTGCACGTGACCGAGGCCGTGAGCCCGCCGGGGCTCGAGGTGACGGTGTAGCCCGTGATGGAGAGGCCGCCCGTGTTGCTCGGCGCGGTCCAGCTCACGTCCGACTGCGCGTTCTGCTGATCGACAGCGGTCACGCCCGTGGGCGCGCCGGGGGCCGTCGCAGGGATGACCGCGGCGCTCGCGGCCGAGGCGGGGCCGGTGCCGATCACGTTGGTGGCCGTGACCGTGAAGGTGTAGCTCGTGCCGTTGGTGAGCCCGGTGACGGTGCTGGTGGTCGCGCACGAGGGCGAGCACGTGACGTTGCTGGTGTTGCCGCCGGGCGAGGCGGTGACGGTGTAGCCGGTGATGGCCGAGCCGTTGTTGCCGGGCGCCGTCCAGGTGACGGTGACCTGCCCGTTGCCGCGCGTGCCGCTGACCCCCGTGGGCGCGAAGGGCTTGCCCGCGGGCGTGACCGAGCCGCTGGCAGCGGACTGGAGCGCCGGGTGCGAGCCGTCCACGTAGAGGTTGGTGGCCGACACCTTCGCGTACACCGCGGTGCCGTTGGTGAGGCCGGTGACGGTGGCGGGCGAGGCCGCGGTGCTGGTGCTGGCGAGCACGGCGTTCGTCGAGGCGTTGTAGACGGTGACGGTGTAGCCGGTGATCGCGCTGCCGCCGTTGTTGACGGGCGCGGTGAAGCTGACGCTGACCTGCGTGTCACCCGCGGTGGCCGAGACGCCGGTGGGCGGCTGCGGCCGGCCGACCACGTTGACCGAGTTGCTCGTGCCCGAGCCGCCGGTGCCGCCCGGGTTCGAGGCCGCGACCGAGAACGTGTACGAGACGCCGCCGGTGAGGCCGGTGACCGTGGTGCTGGTGCCCGCGGCGCCCGCCGTGCCGGTGATGCTCCCCGGGTTCGAGGTGGCGGTGTAGCCGGTGATGGCGCCCGCCGAGCCCGAGCTGAGCGGCGCGGTCCAGGTGACCACGGCCTGCTCCGTGCCCGCGGTGGCGCTGATGTTCTGCGGCGCGGTGGGCAGGTTCGGGTTCGACGACGGCACGACCGCGTTGGAGGCCGACGAGGCGGCGCCCGTGCCCGACGCGTTGGTCGCGGTGACCGTGAACGTGTACGAGGTGTTGTTGGTCAGGCCGGTGACGGTGACGCTCGTGCCCGCGCTCGTCGCGGTGACGCCGCCCGGGCTGGAGGTGACCGTGTAGCTCGTGATGGCTGCGCCGTTGCTCGCGGGGGCCGTCCAGCTCACGCTCGCCGACGCCACGCCTGCGCTGGCGCTCACGTTGGTGGGCGCGCCTGGCACCGCCGAGGGGACGATGGCGGTCGAGGCCGAGGAGGGCGTGCTGGTGCCCGCGCCGTTGGCCGCGGTGACGGTGAAGCTGTAGCTCGTGCCGTTGGTGAGGCCGGTGACGATGGCGTTGGTGGCGCACGCCGCGGGCGCCGTGCAGGTGACCGCTGCGGTCGCGCCGCCGGGGCTGGCGGTGACGCTGTACGCGGTGACCTGCAGGCCGCCGTTGCTGGCCGGCGCCGTCCACGACACCGCCGACTGCGAGTCCTGCGCGCCCGTGCCCGTCACGCCCGTGGGCGCGCCCGGAGCAGTCGCCGGCGTGACCGCGTTCGACGCGCTCGAGGCCGGGCCCGTGCCCGCCGCGTTCTTGGCCACGACGGTGAAGGTGTAGCTCGTCCCGTTGGTGAGCCCCGAGACCGTGGTGGCCGTGGCGCAGGCCGCGGGCGCCGTACACGACACGCTCGAGGTCAACCCGCCAGGCGAAGAGGTGACGACATAGCTCGTGACCTGCGTGCCGTTGTCGAAGGGCGCCGTCCAGGTGACCGACGCCGAGCCGTTCCCGCGCACGGCCGTGACGCCGGTGGGCGCGTCCGGCAGCGTGGCCGGGATGGCCGCGTTCGAATCCGACGACGCGACCGAATCGCCGACGCCGTTGGTGGCGATCACGGTGAACGTGTAGCTCGTGCCGTTGGTGAGCCCGGTGACGGTGGCGTTGGTGGCGCAGGCCGTGGGCGGCGTGCAGGTGACCGTGGCCGTCCGCGGGCCCGGGCTCGCCTTCACCGTGTACTTGATGATCGAATCGCCGCCGTTGTCCGCGGGCGCCGTCCAGCTCACCGGGACCTGGCCGTTCTGCAGCGAGGTGGCGTTCACGGACGTGGGCGCGTTGGGCACCGTCGCCGGCTTGACCGGCGTGGACGCGCTCGAGGCCGGGCCGCTGCCGACCACGTTCTTGGCCACCACCGTGAACGTGTAGGTGGTGCCGTTGGTGAGGCCGGTGAACACCACGTTGGTGGCGCTGCCCGTGCTCATCACCGCGCCGCCCGGCGAGGCCGTCACGTCATAGCCCACCACCGGCAGGCCGCCGTCGAACGCTGGCGCGGTCCAGGCCACGGTGGCGAAGGCGTTGCCCTGCGCGGTGACCACGTTGGTGGGCGCGTCCGGCTCGGTGGGCACGCGATAGCTCGCGCTCGGCGCCGAGGCCGCGCCGCTGATGGTCGCGCTGTTGGTGGCGACCACCGTGAAGGTGTACGTCGCGCCCTTGGTGAGGCCGGTGACGTTGGCGCTGGTGCCGTTCGACTGCGAGGTCGCGCCGCCCGGCGAGGCCGTCACCACATAGTGATCGATGGGCGAGTTGCCCGTCTGCGTGGGCGCGGTCCAGCTCACGATGGCGCCATTGACCAGCGGCGCCGCCGTCACCGCCGTGGGCGCGCCCGGCGCGTCGATCACGGGCAGATCGATCGTCACCGGATCGCTCACGAGCGCGTCGATCCCCGTCACCAACTGGATGCGCACGATGCCCGCGCCCGAGGCGAGCACCGTCAGCGTCCCGCCCGAGGCCGACAGCGTCGCCGGCGGCCCGCTCACCTGCGTGAACGTCCACGTGCGCGTGAACTGGCTGTCGGTGCCGTCCACCACGATCGGCTGCCCCGGCCGCAGCAGGTTGTGATTGGTGAGCAGCATGCGCGCCACCGGCCGCCCCGGGCTCGGCGTCTTGGGCAGGCCCATCCACTTGGCCAGGATGTTGGCCTGGTTCGGATAGCTCAACCAGAAGTTCTGGTGCCCCTTCTGCGAGGCCGGCATCGCCGCCTCCTCGAAGACGCGCTGCTTGATGAGCGTCATCTTCGACCAGAACTGCGCGTAGGTGGAGAAGTTGCGGTACGGCTCGCGCTGGTAGTGGCAGAGGCGGCACGTCTTCGCGATCACCTGGTGGTAGAGCAGGTCCACGCCCTCGCCCTGACCGCGCCAGCCGCTCAGCGTGTAGCTCGGGTCCACCGTCGCCCGCGGGAAGCCGGGCCCGCCGTACCAGCCCTCGATGAGCTCCACGGTCGGCGACGGATCCGCCGCCGGATTGAGCACGGGGTCGCCCGGCGGGAAGGTCGCGTGCACGGCCAGGTTCAGCTTCTTGAACTGGTCCTCCTGGTCGGCGCGCGTGTAGCCGGGCCGCTCGGAGAAGCCGAGCGTGTCGAGGTCGAAGGGGATGAAGCGCGAGCCCGTGTCGCCGGTGCCGCTGTACGAGGGATCGGTGACGTTGCCGCCGTGGCAGATGAAGCAGACCGCCGGCGTGTTCTTGCGCCCGAAGCCGTCGAGCGCGACCTGCGTGATGCGGTTGCCCTTGGCGTTGAAGGCGAAGAACTTGGTGAAGTAGCGCGAATCGTCGGGCGCGCCCGCGGCCGGCGAGAACTCCATCGCCACGGTGGCGAAGAAGCCCTGCTGGTTCACCGCGTCTTCCACCGTCGGGTAGTTGTCGACGTACATGGCCACGCGCTGGCCCTTGCGCACCATGTGCATGTGCCGGCCGAACCCCAGGTCGCCCTTGTTGCCGT
>JAFEBC010000318.1 GCA_018266095.1 Deltaproteobacteria bacterium | reverse complement strand
GGCCCATGCCGTTGGCGTCGACGCCCGAGACCATGACCGCGGCCCGGCTCTGGATGGCGGCGCCGCAGCCTCCGCTGTTCGTGTCGTTGTTGAAGCCGAGGATGGGCGCGTCGTAGTTCACCTCGTAGCCGCTCTTGGCGTTGCGCGAGACGGCGAGGCGGCCGAACGCGTACGTGCCCAGGAAGTCGGACGAGAGGTTGGCCGCGAGGCGCGCGCCCGAAGCGTCGTCGGTGCGCGTGTAGGTCGCGGTGCAGGGGATGGGGTTGCCGTCGGGGTCGCTGCACTCATCGAAGGCGAGCCCGCACTCCTGCGTGCTGATGGAGTCGTGCTTGATGACCGAGGCGAAGTTCGCGCCGGCCGGGCTGCAGCCCACCTCCTGCGAGGTGGCGAGCGTGTCGCCCTTGGCGTCGGCGTAGCCCAGGTTCATGCCGTCGGCGGAGAGGACCATCTCCAGCGGGAGCGCGGCCACGGCGCCGGTCGGATCGTCGCCGGGGCAGTCGAACGCGTACACGTTGGTGCGCGGCGAGATGAGCGAGAGCGCCTTGCCGCCGTTCACGCTGCCGTCGCAGAGCGTGGCCTCGCCGATGTCAGCGACGATGAGCCCGCGGCCGGTGATGCCCTTGCCGCAGCCGAGGTAGACGTCCTTGGTGAGCCGGCCCTGCTCGAGGCGGAGGTTGGCCGACTCGGCCAGCGCGTAGCCCTTGCCCGTCTGCGCGTACGTCGAGAGCGCGATGGTGGGGCAGAGGTTCTCGGCCTTCAGGTGCAGGCTCTCGACGGCGCGCGGGATGAGGACGACGTCGATCTTGGTGCCGCGCACGTGCCCGTAGGCCTTCTTGATGAGGTCGACGCACGACTTCTGCTCGTGGCAGCCCTGCTGCGACTGGAACAGGCCCAGGCACTGCGCGAGCTCCGAGGTCATGCCGGTGTAGGGCAGGATGCCGGGCGGGCTGGTGATGATCCACGCGGGCGGCGACTGGGTGGTGTCGAGCGAGATCTCGCCCCAGACCTGGTTGCCGTTCGTGTCGTTGGCGGTGAAGACGAAGTCGTTGCCGTCGTTGCCCGGCCAGATGCCGGTGAAGGCCGCGATCTTGGGGCTGGTGACGGTGGCGGGCGGGAGGAGCTGCGTGGTGATGGCCGGCGTGACCGCGGCCGTCGAGCCCGAGGGGATGGTGGCGAGGGTGAGCGCCGAATCGATGGTGACGGTGTTGCCGGAGAAGTTCGCGCTGGCCCAGCCGAACGAGGCGTTGGCGAAGAAGGCGGCGGCGAGCGTGGCCTGCGTCGAGGGCTTGATGGTGCCGTTGGCCATGCTGGCGTCGGTCACGCACTCGGGCTGCTGCGTGGCCTCGTAGCTCTGGGTCACGCCGTTGGAGGAGTCGCAGGCGGGGATCGCGGTCTGCACGATGTGCACCTGGCCCTGGTCGGACATGTGCACCGAGCCCGCGTAGGTCTGCGTGTTGCTCTGGCCCGCGTGCACGACGGAGGTGTACTGGTGCAGGTCACCCGCGAGCGGGTCGAGGATGCCCCAGAGGCCGTCCGGCGTGGGCTGGTCGACGTCCCACGAGGAGCCGAAGTTGAGCGTCGAGGGGTCGTGCGAGTCGGCGTCGGCCATCTTGCAGCCGACGGTCACGGGCGTGGCGTTCACGCTCACCGAGATGTCGACGTAGCCCGCGTTGCTCTGCAGCGGGACGCTCACGTCGACGGAGATGTCGGCGTTCACGTCCTGGCCGGCGACGCAGTTGAAGTCGAGCTGGGCCGTGGTCGGATCGGGCGTCATCGAGGCGAGGAAGTCCTCGAGCGAGAGGTTGTGCGAGGTGAGGTAGTCGGCGAGGTCGGTGTAGCCCTGCGCGGTGAGGTCGGCGATCGAGGTGATGCCGCAGAAGGCGTAGTCGTTGGCGACGACCGAGTAGCTCCAGTCGTTGTCGGGCGGGTTGGCCGTGTTGTCGCTGGTGTCGTTGCACCCGGCGATGAACTCGGTCTGGCCGGGGTTGGCGGAGTCGATCTCGATGGGGCTGCCGGCCGCCGAGTAGGTGCCGTTGCTGATCGAGTACGGCGTCAGCGAGAAGTGCGGGCAGAGGGGAGGCAAGCTGAGGGCGGTCGCTGCGGTGGCCTTGGACTTGAGGCCGAACTTGACCGTGCCGTTGGCGGGCGGCGTGTTCGTGCTCGAGCTCGAACAGGCGGCGGCGAGGAGGGCTGTGGCGAGGAGCAACCGGTGGGTTCGCATGCGTGGACTCCTGGTGGGGGCAGTGGAGTCACCATGCCCACCCCGGAGCACCTCGAACATCCGCAGAAGCAATCGAGGGCGCGGACGAAGATCACGCGCGGGCGAGCGCGGGATTTTCCGTGACTCAGTGCGTGAGCCAATGAGGACGCCGCGCGCGCGGGCCGGCGGCGCGGAGTCTCAGGCCGGGGGAGCCGCGGGTGTGGCGAACTGCGGCGCGTGGGCGATGCGCTCGCGGGCGTCGACGGGCGCGTCCTTGGGCAGCGGCGCGCTCGATCGGCCGAGGCGCTCGAGCCAGCGCAGGTCGAGGGGCTCCTTCAGGTCCTCGGTGCGCACGGCGGCGGCGGTGGTCTGGCCGGTGGTGCCGGTGCGGATCCCGACGCCCACCGAGAAGCCTGCGAGGAGCAGCGCGGCGCGCGTGGAGGTGGCGGCGCCGTAGGTGAAGAGCGTCGCGCGCGGACCGCACTTGCCGCGCAGGGCGGAGAAGGCGCGCACGGACCAGAGCTCGGGGTTGCTGTTGGGCGACCAGGGATCCCAGAAGACCACGTCGGCGGCGTCGGGCGCGCGCAGGAGGCTCTCGGGGAGTTCGCCGCGAAAGAGGCTCCAGCGCGTGCGCTCGGTGCGGTGCTCGCCCGCGTGCAGGATGGCGTGGGCCGCGTCGCGCGCGGGGCCGGTGAGATCGAACGCGCTCGCGTGGGCCTCGTCGAGGGCGAGCGTGAGGGCGCCGACGTCGCGCTCGAACGAGCGGATGAGGAGCGGGCGCGCCTGCGTGCCGGCGAGGGACTCCGAGATCTTCCAGGCCGCGAGCGCGTTGGAGGCGGCGCCCATGCCGACATCGAAGAGCACGAGCGGCGACCACTGGCCGTGCTCGTCGGGCGCGAGCAGGCGTTCGCGCAGGCCGGCCTGGCCGGCGTAGAGGATCTCAGCCTCGGCGCGCGGGCCCACCACCGGGTGCATGATCTCGCCCAGCACGCGGTCGCGCACGGCCTTCTGGCCCTCGCGGGTGAGGACGATCTCGTGCCGCGCCTCGGGAGCGGACGCGCCGCGCTGCGCCCCGGGCTTCTTGCCGTCGCCGTGCTCGTGCCGGTCGATGCGCTCGAGCGTCTCCTTGGCGAAGGCCGCGTAGCGCTGCTCCTCGATGGCCTTGCGCGCCTGCGCCATGAGGTCCAGGTAGTGCGCGAGGTTGTGCACCGAGAGCAGCCGCGGGCCGAGCGGCTCCTTGCAGCGGAACAGGTGGTGCAGGTACCCGCGCGAGAACGTGCGGCACGTCGAGCAGGCGCAGGCGGCGTCGAGCGGCGCGTCGGAGAACTCGAGCTCGCGGCGGCTCACGCGCACGCGGCCCGTGGAGGTGAACGCCGTGCTCTGCCAGGCGATCGACGTGGGCAGGACGCAGTCGAATTGGTCCACGCCGTGGCCGATGGCCTCGATGAGGTCGGGCGGCGTGCCGACGCCCATGAGGTAGCGCGGCTTGTCCTTGGGCAAGAGGTCCGCGTTGAGCTCGATGACGCTGCCGCGCTCCTCGCGCGTGTCGCCGACCGCGAGGCCGCCGATGGCGAAGCCGTCGAAGCCGTGCTGCGTGAGGAAGCCCGCGGACTGCTTGCGGAGCGCGGCGTCGAGGCCGCCCTGCACGATGGCGTAGAGCGCTTGCTTCTCGGGGAACTTGCGCGCGGCCAAGGAGCGCAGGGCCCAGCGGTGCGTGCGGTCCATCGCCTCCTGCACGGCGGCGCCGTCGGAGGTCGAGGGGATGAGGTGGTCGAGCACCATCATGATGTCGCTGCCGATGGCCTCCTGCATGGAGATCGACGTCTCGGGCGAGAGCAGCAATTCCTTGCCGTCCACGTAGCTCTTGAAGCGCGCGCCGTCCTCGGTGATGCGCCGGTCGGTCTGCAGCGAGAAGATCTGGAAGCCGCCCGAGTCGGTGAGCACGGGCCCGTCCCACTTCATGAAGCCGTGGATGCCGCCCGCGCGCTGGAGCACGTCGGGGCCGGGCCGCAGGAGCAGGTGGTACGTGTTGCCGAGGATGATCTGCGCCTTCACCTCGCGCAGGTCCCACGGCGTGAGGCCCGTGACGGTGGCGCGCGTGCCGACGGGCATGAAGATGGGCGTCTCGATGACCCCGTGCGGCGTGGTGATGCGCCCACGGCGGGCGCGGCCGTCGGTCGAGAGCAGGTCGTAGCGGAGGGCAGGCATGCGGGGCGCGTTCTAACTCATCGGGCGCGCGAGGAAACGCAAAAGCCTCACAGGAAGGAAAGAAGGAAGGATCGAGCCGCTAGGACCTTCTTTGTCAGGACCCGAACGCGAGCTGCTGTGCGTTCAACGAGGGGCAAGGAAGGTACGCCCTTCCTTTTTTCCTTCCTGTGAAGCAGTTGCCGTTGCCTTTGCCTTCCGCCTACGCCTTCTTCACCGGCCGCTCGGCATGCTCGAGCACTTCGATCGCCTGCGCGCCCAGGGCCTTGAGCGCGGCGCGGTCGAGCACGAAGCCGATGGGCGCGCCGATGAGCGGCCAGAGCTTGAGCGCCTTCGGGACCCAGGCGAGGCCCAGGCGCTTCAAGAGCTGACGGAACAAGATGGGATTGATGCGCCCGATGAGCCGCGCGGGGAGCGTGCCCGCGAGCGCCTTGGCCACGGCGTCGGTGCCGGCCTTGAGGCCTGCGTTCTTGGCCACCTGCACGAATCCGCCGCCGGCCCAGAGGGCGAAGAGGCGCATGCGGCCGACCTCGCCGGCGGTGTTGAAGCCGTAGAGGGCGAGGAGCGCGAAGAGGAGCTCGGCCTCGAGGAGCAGCGTGAGCGCGACGCTGGCGGGCAGGCCGATGGGCAGCGTGATGAGCGCGAGCGTGCCGGTGGCGGCGCCCCAGAGGCCGGCCTTCATCGAGAGGCTGCCGACGAGGCGCTTGCCGAGCTGGAGCGGCGTGTCGGCTGGGTGCTGGATCTTGAGCGCGGCGGCGCGGGCGCGGCCGTTGCGGCGGGCGCGATCGAGGAGGTCCTTGAGCCACTCCGGCGTGCCGTCCTGGTCGCTCGCGGACTCGGCCTTGCCCGCGGCGTCCTTTGTGGCCTCCGCCTTCGGCGCGCTCGCAAAAGCGGCCTCGCCTTCGGGCGGCGGGACGTCAGAAGCGCCCTGTCCTTCGGGGGTTGGCTCGTGGTCGATCGTCATCGCGGGCTCCTCACAGGGACAAGACGCACCAGGGGCGTGCGGGATCTACGGGGCGTCCACGGCAGTATTGCAACGCAGCACGCGAAGCAGCGGGCGTACCGGCGGTGGGCGCCCTACTCGGCCGTGACCGTCTTGATCTCGTCGCCGACCATGATGGCGTCGAGGACGTCCCAACCCGACTCGAGCTCACCCGCGATGGTGTAGCGGCCGTCGAGGTGCGGCTGCGCCGAGTGGCAGAGGAAGAACTGCGAGCCGCCGGTGTCGGGCCCGCTGGTGGCGATGCCGAACGTGCCGCGCTTGAAGAAGAACGGCGTGTGCTCGTCGGGCAGGACGAAGCCGGGGCCGCCGTCGCCGTCGCCGCGCGGGTCACCGCCCTGGATGACGAAGTCGGGGACCACGCGGTGCCAGGTGAGGTGGTCGTAGACCTTGCCCTTGGCGAGACCGGCGACGGCGGCGGCCGTGAGGGGAGTCTCGCCGTCGGCCGCGTGCAGCTTGACCACGAGCGCGCCGAGGTTGGTCTCGATGGTGAGCCGGGTCGCGCGGGCGGTTGCGTGCGGCAGGCCCGGACGTGCTTCGTCAGGCAGCGTGTGCTGCGGAAGCGGCGGCAGCGGCGCGGTGTCGTGCAGCTTGGGGAGGAGCTCCGCGAGGGTCTTCGCGAGGGAGAGGGAGGGCGTCGGGGAGAGGGAGCGCAGGCGAGTGGCGAGCGAGAGCTGGGCGGGCGTTGGAGCCGGTGGTGGCGTCGGCGTTGGCGTTGGCGTTTGCGTTGGCGTGGAGGTCGCGGCCTGGGTGCCCGCCGCGGCTTGGGTCGCCGTCGGGGTCGAGGTGGGCGCCGGCTCATCGAGCGCGGTCACCATGAGCTGCGCCACGCTGATCAGCGCATCGCCGCGCGGATCTCCCGCCACCTTCGTGTGCGCGTCCGCGAACACAGCGAAGGCCTTCTCTGCCGCGGGCCAGGATTCCTTC
>JAFEBC010000317.1 GCA_018266095.1 Deltaproteobacteria bacterium | reverse complement strand
TCCCCCAGCGCGCAAGAGCACGGCGCGGGTGAGGGCGAATGGTCGGCAAGAGCACCGAGATCCAGATCGGCGACGGCAGTCTTAAAGTCGGCGATCGCGTCGTCTATCCGAACCAGGGCATCTGCCGCATCACCGGCGTCTCCTCGCAGCAGATCGCGGGGCAGACCTGGGAGATGGTCACGCTCTCGCGCGAGGAGGACGGCGCCACCGTGATGGTGCCGCGCGCGAAGGTGATGGGCGTGGGCCTGCGCAAGGTGGCGACGCCGCAGCTCATCGAAGAGGTGTTCGACTACCTCGCCGCGCCGGGCGATGACCCGCAGCTCGACTGGAAGATCCGGCACCGCGAGAACGCGGACAAGATGACCGGCGGCGGGCTCTTCGGCACGGTGGAGGTGCTCAAGGGGCTGCACGCGCTGACCCGCATCCGGCCGCTGCCGCAGAAGGAGCGCGAGCTCTACGATTCGGCGCGCCACCTGCTCGTGGGCGAGATCGGCGCGGCCATGGGGCTGCCGCTCTGCGTGGCCGAGGACAACCTGGACTTCGCGCTCTTTCCGCCGCCGGGCATGAAGCGCAACGGCAAGGAGTTGAAGCTCGCCATCATCCCGGCCACGGGCACGGTGCGTCCGGCGCGCGACGCCGATGACGACGATGATGACGCCGAGGGCGAGGACGCTGCGGGTGGCGACGAGGAGGCCGCTCCTGCCGCCGCTCCGAAGGCGCCGCGCGGACTGAAGCTGGCCGAGCCGGAGGACGACGACCTGGGCGACCTCGGCGCGGAGCTGCTCGAGGGCGAAGAGGAGCCCGAGGCCAAGCCGGCGCCCGCGCCTGCGCCGAAGGGCAAGGCCGGGCCGGAGAAGGCCGCGAAGGCCAAGCCAGAGAAGGCCGAGAAGCCCGCGCCCGCCAAGCCAGCCAAGCCGGCCGCCAAGGCTGCGAAGGCCGCTCCTGCCGCCAAGCCCGCGCCCGCCAAGGCGGAGAAGGCCGAGAAGCCGGCGAAGGCCAAGCCTGCGCCCAAGGCCGCCGCTGCCAAGAAGGGGAAGAAATGATCCGCATCGTCACGCTCAGCGTGCTGCCCATCGAGGTCATCGATCACGTCACGCGCCGGGTGCACGCGGCGTACGGCCTCGGCTGCGAGATCGAGGGCGAGGCCCACCTGCCCAAGGGCGCGCGCGACAAGGACACCAACGCCTTCGACGGGCCCAAGCTCCTGGCCGAGATCGACGACAAGACCATGCTCTACGCCGACGACAAGCTCCTCTACATCACGAGCGAGCCCGTCTCCACGCCGCCCGGTCCCATGGGACGCGGGCCCATCTCGGGCTACGCGCAGTACGGCCAGGGCAAGGCGGTGGTCACCTCGCACGGGCTGGGCGCGAAGGGCGCGCTGGGCCTCGAGTCGGGCCTCGCCAAGCGGGCCGCGCACCAGGTCGGGCACCTCTGGGATCTGCACCACTGCTTCGACCCGCGCTGCGCCATGCATCCGGACTGGGCGCCGGGGTTCACGCAGTACCCCGAGGTGGCGCTCTGCCTCTTCTGCCGCGAGAAGAGCGAGCGCAAGATCAAGCTCGGACAAGGGTAGCGCTTGGCGAAGGCGTGGCCGTTCCTCGCGCTGGTGGCGCTGGCGCTCTGCGCGCTGGCGTACGACGCGTCGGTGCAGGCGCGGCTGCCGTCGACGGAGGATTGGGCCGATGTCGCGGGCGCGCTGAGGTCGCGGGTGCAGCCGCACGACGCCGTCCTGCCGTGGCCGCCGTGGCTGGAGAGGTCGCGGCTCGTGATCGACGCTGCGCCGGTGGAGATCGAGGAGGACCTCGCGGCCGCCGACTTCGTGGGCGTGGAGCGCTTGTGGATGCTCGAGCTCGCGAGCTCGCCCTACTCCGGCCTCTCCGCGGCGCGCCAGAAGCTGCTCGCGCGCGGGGCCACGGCCGGTGAACCGTTGCGCTTCGGCGCGCTCACGCTCGAGCCCTTCACCCTGCACGAGCCGGCGCTCGCGGCCGATCTCACCGGCGCGTCGCTCGACGCGCAGCGGCCCGAGTTCCACGAGGTCGACTACATCGCCTACCGCTGCAAGCAGGTGCCCATCGGCAGCGCGGGCGCACCGTACCGGCTCGAGCTGCGCGGCGCCGCGGGAACCCAGGTCCATCTGCGCGCGGGCGTCATCGGCGAGACCGCGTACGCCGACCGGCCTCCCGTCGAGGTCGAGCTGCGCGAGGCCGGCGCCACCTTGGCGAGGCTGTCGATCCCGCGGACGCTCCTGCGCACGCACGGCTGGCTGCACGCCGACGCGCCCGTCCCCGCGGGCGCTCCCGAGCGCGTGTTCGAGCTGTTCACGTCCTCCACCGACCCGCAGCGGCCCCTGTGCGTCGCGGCCTGGACCACGCGATGACTGCGGACCCGCTGACCCCAGCCGACAAGCGCCTCCCGCGCCTGCTCGCGGCGGCCGCGTTCCTGCTCTTGATGTTCACGCAGGGCTCCATCGGCTTCACGCGCGACGAGGGCTACTACTTCACCGCCGCGAGCTCGTACGAAGAGTGGCTCCTGCAGCTCCTCCACGAGCCCCTGCGCGCGATCTCGGCGGCCAGCACCGAGCACTTCTGGGGCGTGAACTGGGAGCACCCCCCGCTCGCCAAGCTCTCGTTCGCGCTCTCGCACCTCGTGCTCACGCGCTGGCTGCACCTCTTGCCCGACGCCGTGGCCTGGCGCATGCCGGCCGCCCTGTTCTCGGGTCTGCTCGTGTACTGGCTCTGCCAGCTCGGCCTCTTGCGCTCGCGGACCGCGGGCGTGCTCGCGCCGCTCCTCTTCTTCTGCGCCGCGCGGCCCTTCTTCCACGGCCACCTCTCCTGCTTCGACATCCCCATCTGCGCCCTGACCGTGGGCTGCGGCCTCGCCTGGTCGCGCGCGATCGGCGTCCTGCCCTCGGACCACAAGCGGCCCGCGCTGTGGTTCGCGTTCCTGTACGGGCTCGCGCTCGCCACCAAGCACAACGCCTGGTTCCTGCCGCCGGTGCTGCTCGTGCACGCGCTGCTCCTCCCGGCCGGGCTGCGCCGCCGCGCGCTCGCGACGCTGCCGTGGATCTTCGCCTCGCCCATCGTGCTCTTCGCCCTCTGGCCGCTGTTGTGGCACGCGCCGCTGCACCACCTGAACGAGTGGATCAAGTTCCACCTGCACCACGTCCACTACGCCTGGTGGTACCTGGGCGACCTCTTGCGCGCGCCGCCCTTCCCCATCGTCTACCCGCTGGCCCTGCTGGCCCTGACCCTGCCGGTGACGACGGTGGCCCTGCTCGCGGCCGCCGCGATCACCCTGCTGCGCGACTTCCTCAAGCGGACGCTGGAGCCCCAGCGGCTCCTGGAGCTGGGCCTGTTGGGCGCGGGCGTGCTGCCCTTCATGACCACCGACACGCCCATCTTCGGGGGCATCAAGCACTGGCTCGTGTTCGTGGCCCTGCTCTGCCCGGAGGCGGCGCAGCTCGTGGTCACGGCGGCGCTGGCGGCCTCCGAGTCGCTCTCGATGGCCTCGGCCCGGCTCGCCTGGCTCACGCCCCGCCGCGCCCTGCAGCTCTCGTGCGCGGCCGCGCTGCTCCCGGGCCTCGTGCAGATCGCGCGCGTGCACCCCTACGGCACCAGCGCCTACGGCGAGCTCGCGGGCGACGAGCCGGGGGCGGCCTCGCTGGGGATGCAGCGCCAGTACTGGTCGGGCAACGTCACCGCGGTGCTGCCCTGGATCAACGCGCACGCCTCACGCTCGGGCCGCGTGTACCTGCACGAGGTGAACGTCGAGAGCTTCCGCGCCTACCAGCAGGCGGGCCTGCTCCGCCCCGACCTCCAGTACGCCTGGGCTCCGGGCCAGGCCGAGATCGCCGCCATCCAGTGGCACCGCGAGTTCCGCGACCGCGAGCCGGAGACCTGGAACGCCTACGGCACGCGCCGGCCGGTGACGGGCCTGTATCTGGACGAGACGCCCCAGGTGGTCGTGTACGCGCGCGAGCGGTAGGCCGTCCGGCACCCACGGATGCGCGCACCTGCGGATTGACTGCGCTCGGGGGTGCTTGTAGGCCTTCTAGAATGCAGAGCCGCGCTCTCCTCTCCGCCCTCGCCTTGCTGGCGTTCGCCTGTTCGAGCTCCACCGACAACTCGAACACGAACACGGACACCACGCACCAGCTCAACTGCTCGTCCGACACCGAGTGCGACACCGGCTTCAAATGCGACCGCGAGCAGCGGCGCTGCGTGTGCACGAGCGACGCGGCCTGCCCCAGCGGCAAGTTCTGCAACGCGTTCTCCGGCGTGTGCGTGGACAGCGTCGGCGGCTGCACCAGCGACTCCGTGTGCAAGGCGGGCCAGTACTGCGACCGCGGGCTGCGCACCTGCAAGCCCATCACCCAGGTCTGCGGCACGTGCAAGACCGACGCGCAGTGCGGCTCGGGCAGCAAGTGCGCGGCGCACCCCGACTTCCCCAACGCGGGCACGTTCTGCGTCCCCTTGTGCGTCTCGGGCGGCGACGCCGGCACCGCTGGCTGCCCCGCGGGCCTGACCTGCCGCGCCACCGACGCCTCGGCGGGCGCCACCCAGATCTGCGTGCCCAAGACGGGCGCGTGCGGCGTGTCCAACGCGTGCACGCCCGACTCGCTCGCGGTCTGCCACTCGAACACCGACTGCACCGACGCCACCCAGCAGTGCGACACCTCGCTCGCGCAGTGCGTGGCCAAGAACCGCGTCTGCCCGGCCGGCGACGCCTGCGATCCGCAGCAGCGCGTGTGCGTGCACACCTGCGACGTCGACTCCGACTGCACGGCCATCGAGGGCGGCAACGGCTACCGCTGCCGCAACAACGCCTGCTTCAAGCTCACCACGTGCAACCTGGACACCGACTGTGCCGTGGGCGCCATCTGCTCGCCGAACCCGGACGGCTCCAAGAGCTGCCGCCCCGGCTGCACGCAGGCCACCGACTGCCCGCTCGCGCAGGGCTGCAACAACGACCCGCAGCACCCGCGCTGCAACGGTGGCTGTACGCAGAACAGCGACTGCCCGCTCAACACCGTCTGCAACGCGGGCGCCTGCGTGAGCACTTTCGGCGGCTGCAGCCAGGCCTGCCAGTCCACGGCCGTGTGCCCGGTGGGCTCGTACTGCTCGAGCTCGAACTGCTGCGTGGCCACCGCGCTCTCGAGCGTGTGCGCGCCGGGCTGCACCGCGAGCGTGCAGAACAACTGCTACAGCGTGTACATCCGGCCCTGCAACAACACCAACGAGTGCACGAACCCCGCGCCCAGCACGGGCCTGCCGGCGCTCCCGGGCACGACCTGCGTGGCCGCCGCGGGCTCGACATACTGCCGCGGCACGGTGCAAGTGAAGCCGTGCACGGGCGCCTCCGACTGCCTGGGCAAGGGCTTCGTCTGCTCCAGCTACGGAAACGGACCGGTGTGCTTCCCCTTCGAGACGCCCGCCGAGGCCGCGTGCATCATGGGGCATCCCTAAAAGAGAAGGCTTCAACGCGGAGGCGCAGAGACGCGGAGGAAGCTTTGGGGTCGCGGGGAGTACGGCACGACGGCGTTTTGCGACAGGCTTTGATTCGTCTGCCTGCAACCTCAGCACGGGACTCGATCGGAGGCTGAACCCTCCGCGTCGCCGCGCCTCCGCGTTGAAGGCAGTTGCAGTTGCAGTTTCAGGTCGTCGCCGGGTCATCGAGCCGCAGCCGCAGCCCCCGCAGCATGCGGTCCTCGATCTTCTCGATCAGCACGACGAGATCCTGCCGCTTGAACTTCCCCTGCGCCCACTCTTGAAATTCGAGCGCCGACACGATGAGCCAGCGCCAGAGGAACTGCGCGCTGTCCCGCTCGATGTCGTCCGGCAGGAGCGTGCGCGCCTCGGGGCTGTCCCAGAAGCGGTCGATGACCTCAATCTCATGCAACAGGTCGAGCCGCGCCAGCTCCAGCCCCACGCGGAACGTGTCCAGCCCCGGCGGTGAAGGCCGCGCCAGCACGGCCGCAAAGCGCGCCTCTTCGCGCGCATCCTCCCAACCCTCGGTGTGCGGCGGCCACCCGCGCAGCTCGGCGACGATCTGGTCCGCCACCTGGTCGAGCACGTACGTCTTCAGCTCGATCGGCTGCTTTTCATAGAGGTAGTCCCAGCGACCCATGCGTGGATTCTCGCACAGGCGCTACTTCTTCTTCTTGCACTCCGCCGACTTCTCCTTCGCGATCTTCGCCGCGGGAGTCGTGCGGTGGCTCGCGATCACCTCGTCGTAGAACAGCGCCGCCTTCGCGCAGTCGCCCTGGCTCTGGAACGAGAGGCCGATCTTCACCAGCGCGTCCGGCGTCTTGTCCGAGCCCTTGTACTCCTTGAGCACCTTCTGGAACTCGACGATGGCGTCGTTGTACTTCTTCTCCGCGTACCAGGTCTCGCCCAGCCAGTACTGCGCGTTGCCCGAGAGCTCGTCGCCCTTGAACTTGGTGAGGAACTCGGTGAACAGCTCCCGCGCGCGCGCCGGGTCGCCGCCCTCGAGCTTCTTGAGGCCCAGCGCGTAGATGGCGGCCTTCTCGACGGGATGCTCCGCGAGGTCCTGCGCCTTCTGCTTCTTGTCGGCCGCCGCCACCAGCGCGTCGAGCTTCTTGTCGCGCTCGAGGTTCCCCTGCTCGAGCGCGTCGAGCCGGTGGTTGACCACGTCCTGGTTGCCCTTCACCACGATGATGTCGTTCTGCGCCTTCTCCCGATCGACCGAGAGGTCCGCGCCCGTCTTGGTGGTCAGGTGGAGCTGCTCCTTGAGCGTCTGCTCACGGGCCGCCGCCTCTTCCTTGATGCGCTGCCGCTCGGTCGCCGCCGCCTGCCGGTCCGCCTCGCGCTGCTTCTTGAGCTCCGCGATGTCCGCCTTCATCGCCTCGCCCTCGCCCGCCGTCACGCAGCCGAGCGTGGTCGCCAGCACCAGCACCGAGGAGACGATCGCCTTCCGCATCGACATGGTCCCTCACTTCTCCGCAGTCAGCTCGACGCGCCGGTTCTTGGCCCACGCCTCTTCATCCGAGCCCATCGCCACCGGCCGCTCCTCGCCGAACGAGATCGCCTTGAGCTTGCGGGCCTCCGCGCCCAGGCCAGTCAGGTACTTGCGCACCGCCTCGGCGCGACGGTTGCCCAGCGCCAGATTGTATTCGGTCGTGCCGCGCTCGTCGGTGTGCCCGCTGATGACCAGCCGCTTGAACGGCGTCCCCGACGAGAGGCACTTCCACATCTCCGCCAGCGCGCCCGTGGCCTGCTTGGACAGCGTCGACTCGTCGAAGTCGAAGTACACCGCCGACAGCTCGCACTCGCCCAGCTTGGACTGGAGCGACGAGTTCATCACCATGCCCTGCGCCTTGCAGCGCCCCGACACGCAGGCCTTGCCGTCGGCGCAGTCCGCGTCCGCCACGCACTCTTCTTCAGCGGCGCAGCGGCCCGCGTTGCACTTGCGCCCCTTGCCGCAGTCGGCCTCCGCGGAGGCCTCGGTGCACTCGGCGATGCACTGCCCCGCCGCGCACTTCTGCCCCGCCGGGCAGTCCTTGGTCTCCACGCACTGCGGCTTCTGCACGCAGCCGTTGTCCTTGCAGACCTGCCCCGCCGCGCACTGGTCGTCGGTGCGGCACTGCTTGCAGAAGCCGAGCACGCAGACCTGCGCGTGGTCGGTGCAGTCCTGGTCGACCTTGCACTCCGGATAGGCCGGCTTCACCGGGCAGCCGCCGAGCACGACGGCGAACCCCAAGGCGAGGGCGGGGACGAGCAGTGTGGAAACGCGCGAGCGCATCGTGTTTGGCCCCATGACGCGGGAGTGGACGCGCCTCGTTAGCGGTCCTGCGCCTGCGGTGTCAATCCCTGGTCTTCTCCATGCGTCCCGAACACGCCCGCGGCGTCTGCCACGAACGAACGCACGAGCGCCTCTTTCTCGACACGATCGAGCGCCTTGATGGCCCACTCCCGAGAGAGCGCCGCCCCGCGATCCGCCGCCCGCTCGACATAGACCACTGACAGCGGCCCGCGCCCGCGCGTGTAGCGAGCGCCCTTCCCGTCACAGTGCGCCGCGAAGCGCCGCGCGAGGTCATTGGTCGTCCCGCAGTAGAGCGAGCCGTCGCCACAGCGGAGCAAGTAGACGCACCAGCGCATGGAGGGACCCTGATCGAGGTCGATCCCGAACGCAAGCGGCGGCCGCAGGCCCGTGGCGTGGGGAGGGTTGCGCCCTCCGGGAGGCCTGCGGCTTGGAACTCCGCGGTCCCGGGGCGTGGGGAGGGTTGCGCCCTCTGGGAGGCCTGCGGCTGGAACTCCGCGGTCCCGAGGCGTGGGGAGGGTTGCGCCCTCCGGGAGGCCTG
>JAFEBC010000316.1 GCA_018266095.1 Deltaproteobacteria bacterium | reverse complement strand
GAGCAGGCCCGCTTGCTCGGGAGAGAGATAGAGCGCGGTGCCCACCGGCTCGTCGCGCAGGGCCGGATCGAGCCAGTCGCTGCGCGAGAACCCGAAGTCGATGAGCGTCGCCTCGCGGATCACCCCGTCGTTGACGATGACGTTGCCCGGCTTCACGTCCCGATGGAGCACGCCGTGCTGGTGCGCGTCGTCGAGCGCCGCCAGCAGGCAAGCGCCGACCGCCAGCGTCTCGTCCACCGACAGCGGCCCCTGTGCGAGCCGCCGCTCGAGCGTGATGCCCTGCACGAAGGGGATGACCAGGAAGAAGCGATCTCGCTCGTGGCCGAACGCCAGCAGGGGAGTCCGGAAGCGGCTCGACGCGTCGCGCAGCGCCGCCGCTTCATGCTCCAGCCTGCGCTCCGCGGGCGCCGAGAAGTGTGAGGTCTGCGCGGCCTTCACCACCACCGACGACCCCGACTCGAGATCGATGGCCAGGTGGGTGTCGACCCCCTTGCTGCTCTTGAGCAGGCGCGTCGATTCGAATCGCCCCGCGAAGCGGTACACTTCGCCAGAGGGTAGAGCCTCACTCATCGAGCCGAGTCTATCCTGGCCTGCGCTGGAGCGCCGTGCCTCCAGAAAGAGACGGGGCGACACCGGCCCCACGCCAGTGTCGCCCCCGACTGGGATCTGCTGGTTGCGAGACAGACCCCAGTCGATGCGAACGAGAAGACGACTGGCCTCTGAGAATCTTCCCTACACGTCAGAAACACAAGCCCCGGTCGCCGCGTGTGCAGCTCACCGGCCCGCGGTCCCCCCTCATCGCGGGGTCGCGCCCTGAGATAGGATCGGGTCATGTCCCAGGCGCCCGCTGCCCGCTACAGCCGTTGGACAGATTCCCAGCTCTTCGCGGCGTCGTTGGTCGCGCCCATCTTCGGCTACAGCCTGCTGCTGCAGATCCTGCGCATCAGCGAGCGTGGTCGCTTCCTCATCGCCAGCGGCGAGGTGAGCTGGCTCACCGGAGTCGCGCTCCTCGGCTCCACCTTCGCCTTCAACGTCGGACTCGGCCTCTTCTGCGCGGTCCTCCTGCTCGTGCGCGATCAGGGCCGCAAGCGCTGGATCTTCACCGGCCTCGTGTTGCAGGCCATCGGCCTGCTCTTCTCCACGACGGAGACCATCGCCTACGTCTACTTCCTGCAGACGGGCGACGCGCTCGACTGGCCCCTGCTCGCGCACATGTTCCGGCAGCTCGACGACCTCAAGCTGGTGCTCGCCGGCGACGTCTCGGTCATCCAGTGGTTCCAGCTCGCCTTCGCCATCGCGGTCGCCTGCGCGGCCCCCTGGCTCGTGCGCGCGTGGTCGCGCCGCTGGAAATTGCCGCCGTATCCGGGGAAGGAGCGCCGCTCCAGGGCTCGGGCGCGCGTGGCCTTCACCCTGAGCGTCCCCGTGGCCGCCCTCGGGCTCCTGCCGCCAGTGGTGAAGGTGAACGACACCCAGCTCGTGCGTCACCCCGTGCTGGTGGTGCTCGAGACGATGGTGCACGGGCTCGACTACGGCGACGCGACGGTCGACGAGGCCATGGCCGCGGGCCGCTTCTATTCACCCGACCTCACCATCTCGAAGATCCCCGGAGCACGGCAGAGGAACCTGGTCATCATCCTGCTCGAGTCGACGCGCGCCAGCGCCACCACGCCCTACCGGCCGGATCTCGAGACCACTCCGTTCCTCGCCGAGATCGCGCGCAAGTCGCTGATGATCGATCGCGCCTACGCGGTCATCCCCTCCACGGCGAAGGCCATCACCGCCACGCTGTGCAGCCTGTACCCGTCGACCTCCCTCGAGCCGCGCGCGCTGACCACCGGGCTCCTGGGCCGCTGCCTGCCGCAGCTCTTGCGCGAGCAGGCTACCAGACGGTCTACATGCAGACGGCGAACGAGCGCTTCGAGAACCGCGTCAACGCCGTGCGCGCCATGGGCTTCGAGCGCTTCGTCAAGCCAGACGAGATGCCCAAGGCCGGCTTCGAGGTCGCCAACTTCCTCGGCTACGAGGACGAGACGATGCTCGCGCCCAACGCGGCCTGGCTCAAGGAGCACGCCAAGAAGGGGCCCATCTTCGCGACTTATCTGACGGTGAACGCGCACCACGACTACGGCGAGCTCACTCGCTACGGCACCAAGCGCTTCAGCGGCGTCGACGAGAACTTCGATCGCTATCTGAACGACGTGCGCGTGACCGACTTCTTCCTGCGCAAGCTGGTGCAGCAATACAAGGACGCCGGGCTCTACGACGACACGCTCTTCATCTTCCTCGGCGATCACGGCGAGGCGTTCGGTGAGCACGGCCGCCGCGCGCACAACACCGTGCCGTACGAGGAGGGGCTGCGCATCCCCATGTTGCTCTTCGATCCCAGCGGCACCCTGCTGCCTCCGGGACATGTGCCGGGACCCGTGAGCCAGCTCGACGTGGTGCCGACGGTGCTCCCGCTGCTCGGCTTCAACGTGGACAAGGGCACCATGCACGGCGTGTCGATCCTGAAGCCGCAGCCCAACCGGGTGCTGATGACGAGCTGCGCGGGAGGCTGTGCGGCGCGCATCACGCCCACCGAGGCGATGGTGTTCCTCGCCGACCGCGGCACCGACGAGCTCTACGATCTCGAGCACGATCCGATGGAGCTGCACGATCTCGCGCCGCGCTATCCGCTGGAGACCAGGAAGCGCCGCGAGGAGCTCACCGCGTTCCTGCAGCGCACGGCCTCGTTCTACTACCTGCAGACGCTGCGCGCCCCGAAGGCGATGGCTGCGGGCGGGTCGCTCGGGAAATAGCGGCCCGCCGTCACGGCCACGGATGACTGAGTACCCACTCAGCTATCGATACCGGTCGCACGGCGTGCCCAACGCCTGGCCTTTGTACGCGCCCAGCTTGGAGTAGATCATCGCCGCCTCGGAGAAGAGATCCACGGCCTTGAGCGGGCTCTGTCCCTGACCCACCGCCCACGCCGCCGACTTCATCCCTTCGGTGAACACCAGCCGGCCCTTGGCGGTGATGAAGCTCGCCCCCGAGCCGTCGATGATGGCGTCCTCGAGCGGCACGAACTCGACGTTGCCCTTCCTTCCGATGAAGAGGTGGTAGTCGCTCTCGTCGCCCTTCTTGTTCTCGTCATCGCGCACGGTGTCGACGTAGTAGTAGGTGCCCGCGTCGTCGCGCGCGAGGGCGAAGGCGCGCCGCTGCCAGCGCGGCCTGAGGAGCCTGGCGCCCGCGAGGATCTTCTTGGCGGCTTCGGGCTCGACCTTGGTGAGCGTGATGTTCTTCTTGCCGCAGATGAGCGTGTAGACGCCGTCCTTGAACATCAGGCCGCGATCGGCGCCGGCGCCGTAGTTCGGATCCCAGAAGGTCACGTCGAAGTCGGCCCCGTTCGCGCCCGAGCCGATGAGGAGCTGCGCGTAGAGCGCGCTCTTGTCACCGGCCAAGAGGAGCGAGCGCGTCTCTTCGACCGGATGCGCGAAGTAGGCGCCCGCGCCATCGGTGAGCAGCACCAAGGGCACCTTGGCCGAGGTGTCGAGCGGCAGCTCCGCGCCGGCGGTCGGCAGCTTGGTGGGCGCGTCCTTGTCGCCCTTCTTGAGCGGCTCGGCGGCGCCGTTCGCCTGCTCCATCAGATCGGCCATCAGGCCCGGCAGCGCGTCGAGCACGTGATCGATCTCGGTGTCCTGCACCCGCTTGCTCACCGCGCCGATCACGCGCGTGGGCGCGAGCCCCAACATCGTCACCGACACGAGCTGACTCTTGCCCAGCACGCTGTACGACGCGCTCACCAGCTTCTTCACGCCCAGCGCTTCGCCCACGTTCCCGAGGCAGTCCGGCTCGCTGCAGCCCAGGAGCTGACGGTTCTGCTCGTGCTTGAGCACCGCCTGCACGTCCTCCTGCGTGACCAGCACGATGCCCGGATAGCGCCGCAGCTCGGCCGCGATCGCGGTGCCCAGCGAGGTGCAGGTCGCCTGCTGCGCTGGGTCGCCACACTTCACCGGCAACATCGCGTGCGTGCTTGGAGCGGCCAGGAGGATCGCCAGGAGTGCGAGCATCGCCCTTGGATAGCAGCAAGCGATCGAGCCGCCAATCCTGAGTGGTTACTCAGTTATCCGTGCTTACGACTTCATTGGAAAATGCTGATCCATCCACGCCTGCCAGCGCGGCCGCTCGCGCTCGGCGTTGGCCTTGGCCTCCGCGCCATAGAAGTAGAAGTAGGCCACCACGCCGACGTGCCCGCCGTACGAGTACACGGAGAACGCGCACGCGCCCTGGCCCGGCTCGCTCATGCGCAGGAGCACGTCGTGCTTCCCGGGCGCGGACAAGAACTCCAGGGTCCCGCGCAGCGCCGGCGCGCCCTCGATCGCGCGCACCTCGGCGCCCGGCTGCTGATCCGTGAGCGCGAGCGTCTGCGTGATCGTCTTCCACGCCGCGTCCTGATCCTTGGCGCTGCCGCTCAACATCGCCAGCGTGCACGGCTGGCCGCGGAAGTGCGTGAGGTACAGGCGCAGCACGCGGAAGTAGGCCGGCCAGCCCGACTCAGTGCCGGTGAGCTGGTTGTCCCAGTCGTCCGTCTCGCTGAACAGCGAGTGCGTCACGCGCACCAGACACGTGCCGCCCGCGCGCGCCTCCACGTGCCACTCGGTGGCGAAGGTCGGCGCCTGGGGGCCGAAGTTGTTGCTCTCGGCCGCGAACATGCGCGGCGGCTCGAAGCGCGTGATCGCCGCCTCGGACTTCATCCCCGGCCCGAAGTCCATCGTGATCTTGCCGCCCACGCGCTGCTCCATCTCGCAGGGCACGAACCACGCCGTCACGCCGGGGCCGCTGGCGATCGCGTCCCAGACCTGCTCGGGGGTGCCGGGCACCTCGACCTCGACGAACACCGACCGCCTGCCGTTGGCTTCCTTCTTCACGCTCATGATCGCTCCTCGGGGGAATCCGAGACTGGGTGTGCGAGCAGCACGAGGCGGTGCAGCCGGCCGCCCGCCGCCGATGGATCGTGGTAGCGCGCGACCAGCGCGTTGCTCGCGTCCTGCAATTCGCCCGTGAACGAGGCGCGCTCCGCGGGTGAGCGGAAGCGGATCGTGGTGTCCACCGAGAGCGTCGCCAGGCGCTTGCCCGTCTCGCGCGCGGCTCGCATCAACGCGCTGACCTCGCGGATCGCCCGCGCCGCGAGCGCCACCAGGAAACCCGCGGACAGGCGATCGCGCGTCCGCGCCGGATCGCTGGCGGCCGCGCCCATCGCGCCCGGCGACACCACATAGGACTGCGCGCTCGCCACCAGGAGCCGCTCGGTGAGCCCGCCCCACTTGCGCTTCCCGGAGAGCTTGACGAGGCCGTGCTGCTCCAGCGCGCGCAGGTGGTAGTTCAGCTTCTGCCGCGGGAGGCCCAGGCGCTCCGCGAGCGAGGCCGCCGAGGCTGGCTCCGCCAGCTCCGAGAGCAAGCGGCTGCGCACGGGCTCCAAGGCCACGGTGGCAGCGTCCGCATCTTCGATGACCTCGACGTCGAGCACGTGCCGGACGTAGCATTGACAAAAAAAGTTGTCAATATGCCCGCGCAGCAGCTCCATGCCATGAAACGAGGCGTGCGCGGCGTCACAGTCCGTCCGCCGCCAGCGCGCCAACCGATTGACGTGACAGGTGAATTCGTGAGGCGATCGACGCCCGCTAACAGGCCCGCCAGACCGTCTGTCCTCCTCGCACACGGCGGAACAGACCGCCGCGAGGAGGGCACATGGTGGCGAATCTCGGGAGCACCTGCGCTGCGTTGGCGTTGCTGATCGGCCTGGCTGCTTGCGGCGGCACCGACGCGCAGGAGTCGGGCGCGACGAGCGGCACTGGCGACAACAGCGGCGACGCCGGCAGCGATGCGGGCACAGGCGACGCGGGCACGGGTGACGGAGGCTCCGGAGTGCCGGCCGTCTTCGACAAGTTCCAGGGCTCCGCCACCTACCAGAGCACCGTGACCGTCTCGCTCTCGGCCGACGGCAACTACGTCGTCGTCGACAGCAACGCGATCCCCAACCACAAGAGCCCGTACTTCGGCGCCAACGACTCGCGCCACGAGGCGGACACCAACGCGGGCTTCAACCAGAACCCGAACTCGATCGCCGCGCAGACGCTGGTGTTCAAGATCCCGCTGCACCCGTCGCCAGCCGCGACGCCTTCGCAGACGCCGCTCGGGCCCAT
>JAFEBC010000315.1 GCA_018266095.1 Deltaproteobacteria bacterium | reverse complement strand
CCACCGCGCACCCGGGCATGTCGGCGACGTTCACGGCTGCGAAGTTCAACCTCTACATCAACCGCACCGTCACGGATAAGCAGGGCAAGTTCCCCAGCGACCTGACGGACGGGAAGTCGAAGTTCAAGATGGGCTGCAGCGAGGCGAAGTAGGCGACGCGAAGTAGCGCGCGTTCAAAGAAAGCCAGTCAGGGACGGTCGATCGCGGGTTGATCGACCGTTTGTTTTGGGGCGCTGCGGTCTTCGGCCTCCGCTTGTACGGGGGCTGCCCGCCCCCGTAACGCCCCCAGCCTTCGGCGCGAATGGACTCGCGGTGACAGCGCGCACCGCGGGTGGTCTCGCCCCAGGCTGAAGCTGCTGAAGCCAGGGGCTGGTGGGAAAAAGCCCCTGCGGGGCTTCGCGCAGCTACCCCGCGCCCCCGAAGCCTCGCGCAGCGAGGCTTTTGTTCCACCAGCCCCAGTCTTCAGGCTGGGGCGCGACAACTTTCGTGACACCCGCCCACGTGCGCCCAGTGGACGGCGCGGGCTGGGGGCGTTGCGGGGGCGGGCAGCCCCCGCACAAGCGGAGGGCCGCAGGCCCGGAGCGCCCCAACAAGCACATCACAGCCTGCGACAGCGATCCGAATGAATCTCCCTCTCGGGAGCCACGTTCGAATCGAACTATCGAATCCGGCCTACTTCTTCAGCTTGTCCCCGAACACCTCGCCCAGGCTCGCCTTGCCGTCGCTCCGGTTCATGTAGTCCCGGTAGTCATCGCCCGGCTCCTGCGCGGCCGCAGTCAGCGCGCGCACCGAGAGCGCGATCTTGTGCTCGTGCGAGTCGATGTCGAGCACGACCACCTCGAGCTCGTCGCCCACGGCGACCACGTCGCCGGCGTTGTCCGTGTGCTCCGCGCGCAGCTCGCTGACGTGAATCAGGCCCTCGACGCCCGGCTCGATCTCCAGGAACGCGCCGAACTCGAGCACCTTGGTGACCTTGCCCTTGAGCTTGGAGCCCACCGGGTGCGTGTGCGGCAGGTCGTGCCACGGGTCGCCCTTGAGCTGCTTGATCGAGAGCGAGAAGCGCTCGTTCTCGACGTCGACCGAGAGCACCACCGCCTCCACCTCGTCGCCCTTCTTGTAGAGCTCGCCCGGGTGCTTCACGCGCTGGGTCCACGAGAGCTCGCTGATGTGCACGAGGCCGTCGATGCCCTCGAGCACGCCCAGGAACACGCCGAACTCGGTCACGCTGCGCACGCGGCTGCGGATGACGGTGCCGGGCGGGTACTGCTCCTCCAGCATGGACCACGGGTTCTGCTGCAGCTTCTTGAGCGAGAGGCCCAGGCGCTTGGCCACGGGGTCGATGTCGAGGATCGACGCCTTCACCTCGTCGCCGATCTTGAGCTCCTCGCTCGGGTGCTTGACGCGCTTGACCCACGACATCTCGCTCACGTGCACGAGGCCCTCGAGGCCCGGCTCGATGGCGATGAACGCGCCGAAGTCGGTGAGCGCCTTCACCTTGCCGCTGATGATGGTGCCCGGCTTGTACTTCTCGTCGGCGTGCGCCCACGGATCCTCGGTGAGCTGCTTCAAGCCGAGGCCGATCTTGTTGTTCGCGGGGTCGAGCTTGATGACCTTGACCTCGATGTCCTGGCCCGCCGTCAGGAGCTCGCGCGGGTTGTTCACGCGGCCCCACGAGAGGTCGCTCACGTGCAACAGGCCGTCGACGCCGCCCAGGTCGATGAACGCGCCGTAGTCGGTGATGGTCTTGACCGTGCCCGGCAGGACCGCGCCCTCGGCCAGCTTCGCCATCGTCTCCTTCTTCTTCTCCTTCAATTCCTTCTCGAGCAGCGACTTGCGCGAGAGCACGATGTTGCCGCGCCGCTTGTCGAACTCGGTGACCTTGAAGGTGAACGTCTCGCCCAGGAGCGCGTCGGGATCGGTCACGCGACGCAGGTCCGCCTGCGCCTGAGGGAGGAACGCGCGCAGCCCGATGTCGACCGAGTAGCCGCCGTTGACGCGCGAGACCACGGTGCCCTCGAGCGTCTGCCCGCCCGAGCACTTCTGGACGATCGCGTCCCAGCGGCGCAGCTTCTCGGCCTTGTCCTTCGAGACCACCACGGCGCCATCGGCGAGCGACTCGACCAGCACCTCGAACGTGTCGCCCGGCTTCACCTGCGGCTTGCCCTCGACCTTGGCGAACTCGCTGAAGGGCACGAGGCCCTCCGTGCTCCAGCCGAACGAGACGCTGGCGGCCGTGTCGGTGAGCCGCGTGACCGAAGCCGGCGAGATGCGGTTCTCGGTGGGGCCACTCGGCGCGGCGGCGGCCTCGGTGCTCTCGGGCGCGTCTTCGTCGGGCGGAACGTACGACTCGCTGCTCTGGGTCTCGGGCGTCACGGCCATGGCAACTCCTGTTGGGGCGCGCGTTCTACACCATTTTCCCTTCCGTCAACATCGCCCAGAACGGGTGTCCCACCCCGGCGCTCACCTGCGCCTCTTTGTTCCCTTTCGGACGGTTGCGCGGGGCGACATGCTTGGGAGGTCAAAGGCTCGCGTTGAGCTTCCACGAAAGGCACGTGCACATGCGCTCTCGCTCTCGAACGATCGGCGTCCACGCCCTGTTCCTGTTCTGCGCGATCACTTCCCTGGCAGCGCACGCGGGCAATCCGCAGAAGCCGATCCTCTTCGTCACGCAGGTGCCAATGCCCGAGGAGGTCAACAACCGCGACATCACGGTGAGCTCCGCCTCGAGCGTGTCGGCCTTCGCCAACCACCTCGCGGACACGGCGCACGCGGCGCGCGGCGGTTCGCTCTGGGTGCGCTTCAGCGACGGCCTCGTGTTCGATCTGCTCGCGCTCGCCGACTGGAGCCAGGTGCCCAACGGCAAGCCTGCGCTCGATTCGCTGGCCGTGCGCAACCCGGCCGTCGACTGGACGGGCACCAAGGCCCTCTTCAGCATGGTCGTGGGCAAGCCGAGCGGGCCCTCCGACACCACGCAGTACCTCTGGCAGCTCTACGAGATCACGCTGCCCACCGAAGCGCAGCTCGCCGCCAGCACCAAGCCCGTGATCACGCTCGTCACGAACCAGCCCGCGTTCAACAACGTGTTCCCGACGTATGGCCTCGGCGGCAAGCTCATCTTCGCCAGCGACCGGCCCTACAACGGCCAGGCGAACCTCTTGCAGCGCGAGGAGTACCTGAGCCTGCTCTCGGTCACCGGCCTCTATTCGCTCGATCCCGCGGACGCGTCGTCGCTCACGCTCTTGCACCACTCGCCCAGCGGCGCCTTCTGGCCCATGGTCGACAGCGCCGGCCGCCTCATCTTCATCAACTGGGATCACCTCTCGCGCGACCCGATGGCGCTCACTGACTCGCGGGCCGCGACCACGAGCTCGCCCTACAATGAGAACTTCGTGCAGACGTTCAACGGCTCCGGCAACTTCGCCGACGAGAGCCCGGGCGCGGCGTTCACGCAGGTCACGTCGATGCCGCCGTACGTGTTCGACACGTTCCCCGAGCCGCGCAACAACGACAAGAAGCAGCTCATCGACGTCTTCGGCGGCACGGTCAACGGCATCGAGCTCAACCTCTTCTCGCCGTGGATGATCAACCTCGACGGCACGGGCGGCGAGATCCTGAACCACGTCGGCCGGCACGAGTTCGCGGGCGGCGTCGCGCGCAGCTTCACCAACGACAGCGGCCTCGTGGACCTGCTCGCGGCGGTGGCCCCGGGCTATGGCGGCATGACGGCGCGCAAGTACTTCAACAACTTCTTCGCCGTGCGCGAGGACCCGAACAGCGCGGGCACCTTCTACGGCATCGACGCGGGCGACGTGGGCGTGCACGTGGCCGGGCAGATCATCAAGCTCTCCAACGCGGGAATGTCGGGCGGCGCGCCGCAGAATCCGGACGGCATCACCATCAGCTACATCACGCCGGGCGTGAGCGGGCCCAAGCCAGGTTTCATCCCCGTGGTGCGCTCGAGCATCAACCTGCCGCCCTCGGGCCAGACGGCGCTCTCGAATCCGGAGCAGCTCTACCGCAGCGTGGTGCCGACGACCGACGGCCAGCTCGTGAGCTCGTACGCGGCCAACGTGAACCAGACCGACTACAACGCGGGCACGCTCTCGAACCCGAAGTCGCTGATGACCTTCCGGCTCGTGTCCTTGAAGTCGAATGGAACCACGATGGTGCCGGACGTGACGCTGACGCCGGGCTTCTCGACGACGAGCACGTACTACGTGGGCGCGACGCAGGTGACGTACTCGGGCGCGCTGTGGGAGCTCGATCCCGTCGAGATCGCCTCGCGGCCGGTGCCGAACGCGACCACGTCGGGCGTGGATCCCGTCGAGGCTGGCGTGTTCGCCAGCGCGGGCGTCGACGTGCCCACGTTCCAGAACTATCTGCACACCATCGGCGCGGCGCTGTCGGTGGGCCGCGACATCACCAAGCGCGACAAGCACGACCGGCAGCAGCCGTTCAACCTGCGCGTGTCGTGGTCGGGCCACCAGACGGTGGCGACGACGAGCACGCTCTATGACGTCGCGTGGATGCAGTTCTACGAGGCCGACCTGCGCCGCGGCTACTTGCTCGGCAATTCGGCGCCGGTGCCGGGCCGCCGCGCGATCCCGACGCCGCTGCACTCGACCTGGAGCGAGAACGTGCAGACCACGGGCGCGCCTGTCGGTGCGGTGCGCGTGGGCGATGACGGCTCGTTCGCGGCCATCGTGCCGGCGCAGAAGGCGATGACGTGGGAGCTGCTCGCCAACGACACGCCGAAGACGAGCCAGGTCCGCGAGCGCTTCTGGGTGACGTTCCAGAAGGGCGAGATCCGCACCTGCACGAACTGCCACGGCATCAACACTGCGGACCAGACGGGCAACACCAAACCGACCAATCCGCCGCAGGCGCTGGCGGCGCTGCTCGCGCAGTGGAAGGTGGCGCACCCGGCGGGCACGCTGCAGCACGCGTCGACGAGCATCAGCGCCACGTCGACGGCGAGCACGCTGAACCTGCACGTGACGCGCACGGGGGGCTCGACGGGCCCGGCGAGCGTGGACTTCGCGACGCAGGATGGGACGGCGCTCGCGGGCACGGACTACACGGCCGCGAGCGGGACGCTGACGTGGAGCGACGGGGATGGCGCGGACAAGGTGATCACGATCGCGCTCTTGGGGAACGCGGTGGCGAGCGGGACGCGCAGCTTCACGGTGGGGCTGACGAACGCGGTGTTCGCCACGGTGGGCGCGAACGCGACGGCGACGGTGAGCCTGGTGGTCGGCACGGGCGGCGGGACGGACGCGGGAACGGGGACGGATGGTGGGAACGCTGACGCGGGTGGGAACGCTGACGCGGGCGGGAGCGCTGACGCGGGCGGGAACGCTGACGCGGGCGGGAGCGCTGACGCGGGCGGGAACGCTGACGCGGGCGGAGGTGTGGACGCGGGCGGCGCCGATGCTGGCGGGGCGGACGCTGGTGGAATCGACGCAGGCGGCATCGCAGACGCCGGGGCGGACGCGGGCAGCGCAGACGGCGGATCCGCGGACGCAGGGTCATCTGACGCGGGCTCCACGAGCGACGCGGGCTCTGGCGCGGACGCGGGCGCGGATGCGGGTTCGACCAGCGACGCGGGCGCGGATGCGGGTTCGACCAGCGACGCGGGCGCGGATGCGGGTTCGACCAGCGACGCGGGCTCGCACGACGCGGGCGCCACCACCGACTCCGGCACCACGCCGACCACCACCGCCGACTCCTCCGGCTGCGGCTGCACAGGCACCGGCGGGATCGACGCCTGGGCCCTGCTCTCGCTCTTCGGCCTGTGGGGCCAGCGGCGCCTGACGCGACGCCGCCGGTCCTCACGCGGGGCGTGACCTCAGAGGGCCCCGCTTCACCGCCTGCGTGCCCGATGAAGATCTTGCCAGCACCCGACTCGCGATCTTCCCGCGTCAGTTGCAGCTCGACGAGCCTGGCGCGCTGGTCTGGCCCGCGCCGCAGGGCGTGCAGCCGCACGAGCCCGCCGCCGCGTACGTGTTCGCCGGACACTGCGTGCAGCCGAGGCCGTTCAGCCGGAACGTGCCCGCGGGGCAGACGTCACAGCCGAGGCCGGTGTCCTGGATGTGCGTGCCGCAGCCGCACTCGAAGCACTGGCGCGAGCCGTCGACCGAGTTGTACTGGCCGATCGGGCACGGGCTGCAGCCGAAGCCGTCGTCGCTGAACGTGCTGGCCGGGCACACCTCGCAGCCGCCGTTGAACGCGGGCTGACTGCCGGGCGCGCACGTGCCGGTGATCTTGCCCGGAGGACCCTGTGGGCCGGTGTCGCCCTTGTCTCCCTTGTCTCCCTTGTCTCCCTTGTCTCCCTTGTCTCCCTTGAGCCCGGTCGCGCCCGGTGCGCCGTCCTTGCCGTTGGTGCCGTTCGCGCCAGGAGCGCCCGGTGCGCCGTCCTTGCCGTTGGTGCCGTTCGCGCCAGGCGCGCCCGCGGGGCCTGTGTCGCCCTTGTCCCCCTTGTCGCCCTTCGGCCCGGCAGGTCCCTGCGGCCCGGTCGCGCCCGCGCCGCCGATGGTCACCGCGAAGCCGCCGTCGTCACCGCCGCAGTTGAGCGTGAGCAGGTACGAGCCCGGCCCGATGCCCGACGGGATGCCGACCACGATGTCGGTCGAGGTCGCCGAGATCACCGTGAGCGAGCGCCCCGCGAGCCGCGCCGACAGCCGCCGCCCGAAGTCGCTCCCCTTGATGTGGATGGTCCCCGCGCGCAGGTCCGGCTCCGCGCTGAGGATGTTGGGCCCGTCGTCATGGCCGTCGGCCAGGGCAGGCAGTGAACACACGAGGACCAACGCCGCGCACGCGGTTGCGATGAGGTTCATTGTGGATTCCCCTCCCAGGGGAAGCTGCAGACAGGTGATTCGGGAGGGTAGACCGCGTCACCATCGAAGATGTGACATCGGGTGATCACAATCGTGCGAAGCGACGACTCACGTCATCGCGGCAGCTCGCTGCGACCGCAAGCTCACTTCAGCGCGTCAGCCCAAGCCTCCTCATTGAAGCCCACCAGCGCCAGCGAGCTCGTCAGGACCAGCGGCCGCTTGATGAGCTTTCCGTCCTTGGCCAGCGCGTCGAACGCCTGCGCGTCGGTCATGGTCTCGAGCTTCTCCTTGAAGTTGCCGTTCCGGTACGACTCGCCCGAGGTGTTGAAGAGCTTGCGCACCGGCACGCCCGCGAGCCTCGCGGCCTTCTCCAGCGTGGCCCGCGACGGCGGCGTCTGCACGAGGTCCACCGTCTCGACCTCGATGCCCGCCTGGTCGAGCCACTTGAGCGCGCTCCGGCACGTGGAGCAGCGCGGATATTGGTAGACGACGGGCTTCTGGCTCACGTGCGCTCCTTCGGATCCGCGCTGACGGGGGGCGCCTGCGTCTCGGCAGGCTGCGGCTTCTTCTCCTCCAACTCCGGCAGCTCCGGCACCTTGCTCGCCGCCGACTTCGGCCCCGGCGCCCCCTCGTTGCGCCGCGAGGGCAGCCCGCGCATGCGCCGCCAGAGGGTCACGATCAGCGGGTCCGGATTGTCGCTCCACATCGCCGGCCCGCTCAGCAGCACCGCGAGCAGCGTGAACGTGAGGATGGCGACGATGTCGAACGTGGACATGCCGATGGTCTACTCGAACGCGCGCGCCGCCGGAAGCCGCTCAAGTGCCGCAGGGGACGTGTCGATGAGCCTCGTGAGCGCAGGCCGTGTCCGCGCGCGCGTGGCGGTGGTGTCAGACGACTGACGCCACGAGGCCGCCGCGTCAGCGCTCTGACGTCAGCTCCGTGACGCGCAAACATTTGCGATCACGTGTGATTTCGCATATCGTGTGGTCATGTCGCAGACCCCCAAGGTGCGCATCCTCTTGTTCAAGGACACCACGCCCGAGGGGGCGATCTGGGTCGCGCAGATGATCGAGTACGACCTCGCCGCCCAAGGGCCGGACGTGAAGACCGCGCTCAAGCAGTTGGCGAACGCGATCAAGGCGCAGGCGGCCACCGATCTGTCGCTCGGGCGCGAGCCGTTCGAGGGCGTCGAGCCCGCGCCGCCCGAGGTGATGGCGCAGTACCAGGCCGCGTACCCCACGGGGAATTCGCTCGACGTCGATGTGCCGCGCACGAGCAAGACGGGCAAGGCCAAGAAGCCGGCCAGCGCGCGCACGGCCACCCGCACGCGCATCCACGTCGACGAGATCCGCGTCGGTTAGCGGGCGCCCGCCATGAGCTACCCCTTCGTTCCGCGTCCGAAGTGGCGAGACCTGCGGCTTCAGCTCGAGCGCGAGGCGGGCTGCACCTTCGTGCCTGCGCCGCATCCGCGCATCCAGCGGGTGATCGACAACGTCATCCTGTTCTATCCGATCGCGCTCGCCGACACAGAGCGCGTGTCGCTGATGGTGCTGCGGTCGATCCTACGCCGGCTCAAGCTGCCCCTCGCGCAGTACGGCGTGGGGTTCGCGTAGGACTCGCGAGCGGAACAGCAGCGGCCTCGGGAAGAACCCGGCGGACCGTCGTCTAGGAGGGCGAACCCACTCGCACTCTGGAGACGCCCGTCATGCCGATGTCCCGCCCCGCCTCGCACACCCGCTCACACCTCGCCGTCTGCGCGGGGCTCCTGCTCGCGCTCGCGTTCTCGGGCGCAGGGCGCGCGGCGAACACCTCGGGCGGCATCATCAACAGCCCGGGCCTCAGCGCCATCCCGGCGGCCTCGCCGAGCACGCTGAACTTCCCGCCCACGCACGAGAACGAGCAGACCACGATGACGGTGAGCATCGTCGCCGACGCGGCCGGGTCCGTGAGCGGCACCGTGCAGGGCGCCGACTACTCCATCGCCGCCATCCGCGGCATCACCGCGCAGCCCGGGCCGCTGGGCTTGCGCTACGTGAGCACCACCAAGACCACCGCGCCGTTCCAGCTCTCGGTGCCCGCGAACT
>JAFEBC010000314.1 GCA_018266095.1 Deltaproteobacteria bacterium | reverse complement strand
GGGTGGTGTTCATGGTTCGGCTTCTCGAGTGCAGAGGTCGGTCGATGCTTCGTTTGCTGGGGGTCCAGGGGGAGCGACAGCTCACCCCTGGTGGAGGTTTCCCTCAGGGAAACCGGATCGTGGAGCGCCCCGGTGAATGTTCGGACGTCGGCGATTTCGGAGCGCCATCGCTAGTTCAATCTGACGCGGAAGCGGACCTTCCCGCTCGCGCCCGGCGCGATGCTCTTCACTGTGAAGCGGACGTGCGTGTAGTCGGTGGGCGTCGCGGCCTTGCGCTCGACCTGGCCCTGCGGCGTCTTCACCTCGTAGGTGAGCTTGGTCGCGGGCGCGAAGGTCTTGCCGCCATCGGTGGAGAACGAGATCTCGCTGCCTTCGCCCGCCGCGCTGTCGGAGACGTAGGTCGAGCCCTTGGGGATCGGATCGTCGATCACCGCGTCCTTGGCCTGCTCGTCGCCGGTGTTCGAATAACTGAGTGTGTACTCAACAATGTCGCCCGAGGCCGCTTCCTTCACCGGCACCAGCGTGACCGTGCGCGTCCCGTTCTTGATCTCGACCACCTCCTTGGCCTGCGCGATGGCGAGCTCGATCTTGGGTTTGGCGAACGCGGCCGAAGCGGCAAGGCAGAGGACGAGCAGCGCATGGCGCGCAGCAGACGAAGTGTTCATTGGGGCACCAGGACAGCGCGCCGGCGGCTCAAGCTTCCCGATGGGGAGCCGATGAACCGAAGCGCAAGGATGTGGCGAGGAGGGTGTTGAGCAGGCGACACGTCGGGGACCTCGAGAGCGGAATTCCGCCCGTGAGACCGCCCCCCGAAGGCCGTCGCACGCGCGGTACAGCGTTGCTGGCGGCGGACAGTACTGGTGCAACCTTACGCTCGCAACATATGGGATTGTGGGCGCTTGTCCGACCTTTCCTGCGCGGCGGCCGACTCCGGCACAACCGCCTGATCATCCCAGGGAAAATCCCCTGGTGCCTCCAAGGTCCTTGGGGGCCCCTCCAGCATCTTTTTTGTTTCGGCTCGAAACGTTCTCGAACGCAGGCGCGAGAGCACCCACAGTCAAGTCAGGGCTTGACTGTTTCTG
The DNA here is from genome assembly GCA_018266095.1 of Deltaproteobacteria bacterium. Taxonomy (GTDB): domain Bacteria; phylum Myxococcota; class Myxococcia; order Myxococcales; family 40CM-4-68-19; genus CAIWCD01. The sequence continues at coordinate 5,091 of JAFEBC010000314.1, read as the reverse complement.
CGCCCCGCCTATACTTAAGTCCATGCTTGACCAACAGCGCGTCGATCAGGTCTTCCACGCCCTCGGCGATGCCAACCGGCGCAGCATGTTGGAGCGCCTGAGCCGCGGGCCCGCCTCCGTGAGCCAGCTCGCCGAGCCCATGTCGCTCACGCTGGCGGCGGTGGTGCAGCACCTCCAGGTGCTCGAGCAGAGCGGCATCATCCGCACCGAGAAGGTGGGCCGCGTGCGCACGTGCAGCCTCGCGCCCCAGGGTCTCCGCCTCGCCGAGCGCTGGATCAACGAGCGCATGAACCTGTGGGAGCGCCGCCTGGATCGCCTGGGCGATCTGCTCGCCGAGGACACGCAGTCCGAACCACAACCCAAGAAGCACGAGAGGAAGAAGCCATGAGCAAGCACTCGATCGTCCACAGCACGTTCACCGTCGAACGCACCTATCCCGCCACCGCCGCGCGCGTGTTCAACGCCTTCACCGACCCGGTCAAGAAGCGCCGTTGGTTCGGCGAGAGCGAAGGCTTCGTCATCGAGACCTTCACGGTCGACGTGCGCGAGGGCGGCCACGAGGTCTCGACCTTCCGCTTCCAGGGCGGCCCGCTGATGCGCAACGACACCGTCTACCAGGACATCGTGGAGAACCAGCGCCTGGTGTTCGTCTACTCGATGGTGGTCGGCGACAAGCGCATCTCGTCATCGCTGGCCAGCGTGGAGCTCTTCCCCGAGGGCAAGAGCACGCGGCTCGTCTACACCGAGCAGGGCCAGTTCTTCGACGGCATCGAGGAGCCCAAGCAGCGCCAGCTCGGCTGTGACGAGCTGATGGGACGGCTGGCCGATGAGCTCGCTCATCATTCTTGAGTACTTACTCAACTATCCTTTCGGAAGCAGGTTACCCATGAAGACCAAGCTCCTGTACTGGATCCCGACCATGCAGATCCTGCTCGTGAGCGTGCTGGGCGGACTGCTCGACGCCGTGCAGACCGACGAGGCGCTGCAAGTGTTCCGGCACCTCGGCTATCCCGACTACTTCTCCACGTTGCTCGGCGTCGCCAAGATCCTGGGCGCGATCGCGCTGGTGCTGCCGGTGTCGCGCACGGTCAAGGAGTGGGCGTACGCGGGGCTGACGTTCGACCTCGGCGGGGCCATCGTGTCGATCCTCGCCGTGGGTGATCCAGCGTGGCGCGTGGCGATCCCGGTGTACGCGATGGTGATGCTGCAGTTGAGCCGGTACGCGTGGTCGCGGCGGGCGCGTGAGGCGCAGCTCACGCCCGCGGCGGCGACCTAGAGCAGACCTAGCGCAGACCTGGAGCAGACCTGGAGCTCTACAGTCGTCCATCGCGGCAGACGGTTCTGCGCCTCGGCGGTGAGTGATCGGGCGCGCACCCGAGACGGATCAGGGGTGGCGCCATTCGAGTCAGTCCCGCTTCTCCTTCAGGAGATCGCGGATGATCGCGGGCAGGTCGCTGTCGGGGCTGTTCTGGCGCGTGAGCAGGTAGCTCAGCACCTCGCGGCCCTCGGGGCGCTCCTTGCCCTTGCTCTTGATCAGGTCGACCATCGCCGAGTCCGACATCACGGTGGTCTTGCCGCCCTTCACCGTATCCGCCAGCGAGCGCCAGTCGTCGTCGCCCAGGGTCTGCTTCTGCAGCGAGCCGAGGGCCGTGGAGGCGACCATGGTGCTCGGGTCGGTGATCATGGAGAGCAGGCCCGCGCGCGCCTCCTTCGAGTCCACCGTGCGCAGCGCAGAGGCGACCTGGCCACGCACGCGCGCGTCGGGATCGGCGGCCACGGCGACGAGATCCGGCACGTCCTCCGCGCGGCCCGCGTTGCCCAGCGCGGCGACCAGCGCGCCCTTCATCTCGGGCGTCTTGGCCTCGCGCAGCTCGCGGCGCAGGCGCTCGTTCACCTCGCCGGCGAGCGCGTGATCCTGCTGACCGTCCAGGCGGCGCACCGCGGAGCCGAGCGCGACCACAGTGCCCTGCGCGGCCGGGATGTTCGCGTTGTGCGCGGCCTGCGCGTACTCCTTCTCCAGGAACTCGATCGAGCCGCGCTCGGGCGCGAGCACGAAGGTGAAGCGCTGCACCAGGATGGAGAAGTCACGCGGCTTCGCGCGCGCGGCGTCGGTGCTGAGCATGGTGCGCATGGACGCTTGCGCCTCGGTCGAGCCCGTCTGCGCCAGCACGTCCAGGATGAGCCCGCGGCCGCGCACGGTGAGCGCGCTGCTCTTGAACTTGTCCTCGAGCGAGCCCAGCTCCTCGGGGTGCAGCCGCAGGTACGCCGCGGCCTTCATCAGGAAGTCGTGCTCCAGCTTGGTGCCGCCCTCGAAGCGGTCCATCGTGAGCAGCAGGCGATCGGGCGTCATGCCCTCGGCCATGTGCACGTCGCGCCGGTGCTCGCGATCGGGATCGTCCACTTGCTGCGCGATGGCCTGGCTCTTGGTGCGCTTCAGGATCTGCTCGAGATCCGTGCGCGCGGCCTGCGCCCCCGTGCGCGCGAGCGTGAACGTCCACGCCGACTGGATCGCCGGCGAGGTGCCCTGCGGCCGCGTGTACACGGCGCTGAAGGCCTCTTGCAGATTCGTCAGCAGGTGATTCTCGTCGAGCGTGAGCATCGCGCCGCCGCGCAGCTCCTGCGGCCCGGTGAGCGGACCGTGCACGGCGTCGAGCTGGAGGTACTTCACCGCCTCGCGCGCCAGCTCCTTCGCGCCGCTCTTGTACTTCACTGCCAGCTCACCGAGCGAATCGCGCTCGGTCGCCTCCCACTCGGCCACCTCGAGCTCCGGCAACGTGTAGCGCAGCTCCAGCGCCACGCTGCGCAGGATCGCGCGCACCGAAGGGTTCATCTCAGTGGGGAACGCGATGTCGTTCACGCGCCCGCGATCGTCGATGTCGAGGAAGGCCACCTGATCCACGAGCTGCGCCGAGAGCTGCTTCAGGTCGCCCTGCGCCTCTTGTCCCTGCGCGCCGAACGTCGCGTGATCGAGCCGCGTCCAGGAGAGCGCCACCACCGCATGGCTGCTGCTCCCGGACGCGCGCTCGAGCGCGATCTCACCTTCGATGGACGACTCCAGCGTGAGGTCCTGGTTCGTCTGGGCGTCCTTGCCGGGCGAGATCTCGCCCGCCGTCTTTGCACGCCAGGAGAGCGAGTAGAGATACCGCTTGCCCTCCGGCCAGAGGACACGCGCACCACGCCGGCTCGCCGCGGACGCAGTGGGCCTTGGTGTGGGCCCGCTGCGTGAGAAGAAGAAGCCCGCTGCGACGACGACGAGGACTGCGGCTGCGATGACCGACTTGGTGCGCGTGTTCATGACTAGATGTCCTCCGAAGCGTCGTGCGTGCCAGGCGGGTGGATGGCGTCCTTGGTGAGCGGCGCCAGCGGGATGTAGACCGCGTTGCCCGGGCCGGATTCAGCGTGCGTGCGGAAGATGGGGAACTTCTGCACGAAGCCGTCCCAGCCGACGATCTTGAAGCTCGCGACCTTGATGAAGAAGGCGATGATGTAGAAGTCGAGCTCGCCCTTCAGCGTCGTGAGCGTGAAGTCCAGCTCCGCGTCGAAGCTGATCGCCGGCTGCTGCGTGTTCGGATCCACGCCCAGGACCACGTCGGCCGTGAGCGGCAGACCGAGTCCGAGCAGGATCAGATCCACCTCCAGCCCCACGCCGAACGCGCCGCCGATGGTGGCGTCGGCGCTGACCCACACGCCGAGATCCGCCTGCGGCTCGAACTTCGCGTGCGCGCCCCAGGCATCGAGGCCCTGCGACACGTCACACTTCCCCGAGGGGACGTCGGCCCCGATGGTGAGCGTGGCGCCGTAGTCGAAGAAGATGCCGGCCTTGATGGTCACCGTCACCCAGCCGACCTGGAACGGCGCTTCGACGAACTGGATCTTGTCGTTGTTGAGCTTGTCGAGGTTGACGGCGTTGCCCGCGATCGAGATCGGGTGCTGCTCGTCGCCCTGATCGAACACGGTGAACGACGCGACCACGAGGTTGGCCCAGCCCTCGCCCTTGCCGTCGAAGTTCTCGTTCGAGCGGACGTGGACGTTGGCGTCGAGGATGCTGATGTTGTCCGAGAACAGCGTCGCGAAGGCGTTGAAGCCCGCCTGCATCGAGCCGCCCATCGTGCAGATCTTGTCCTTGTTGGCGCCCGCGTGCTGGTCACGCTTCACCGTCGCGTGCCACTCGAGGTCGTAGTCGTAGCCACCGCCGAACTCGCCGTTGCCGAGGTGGTTCGAGTCCTTCTTCACCTTGCCGAAGACCTCGGGCAGCGCCACCGGCACCGACTTCATCAGGCACTCGAAGCCGTTGCGGCGCGTGTCGAGGTACTGACGGATGCTGGCGAGCGAGTTCCGCTTGCTCTGCGGCACGCCGTAGATGAGCTGCGTCGAGCCCTTGGGGAACACGCCGGGGCACGAGAGCTGCGGCTGCTTGGCCGTGAGCGTGTCGTCCCACGAGCCCGCGTTCGTCCAGCGCTTGCAGTAGGAGTACTCGATCTCCTTCGCCGCCGACGCGTAGCTCATGTTGCGCGTGACGAAGCGATCGACGAAGTCTTGCGGCATCCAATCGCAAGCGGTGCTGGTCATGTCGAGGCAGCTCGGCGTGCCGGCGATCTTGCGGTACCACTCGGTGAGGATGAGGTTGGTGAGCTGGCAGGTCGAGGCCCACATCCGCTCGGTGTGGAAGAAGCCGTCGACCTGCAGGTTCGTGCCGCCGAGGACGATGGCGTCCGTGCCGTCGATCGCGTTCACGCCGTTGACGCCGTTGTCGGTGCTGCGGCGGCGCTGCGTGTCGCAGTTGAGGATCGGGTTGCCGGCCGAGTCAGTCGTCCAGCGCGGCGGGTTCGCCTGCCAGGTGTGATCGACCATGAACGACAGGCCGCCGATGGGCGTGGTGCCCGGCGTGAAGGTCGCCACGTAGTTCGCCAGGCCGCCGCTGCCGGGGCCTTGATCGATGCCGCCCCCGCCGCCGACGACGACCGCGAAGGGGATCGCGCCGCCGTTCGAGCCGGGGCCCGGGCCGTTGATCATGCGGCTCAGGAGCTGCTGGTTTGCCTAGCCGGTGTTGCTGTTCGTAATTTTACCGATGCCGCCGCTGCGCAGGTTGCC
>JAFEBC010000313.1 GCA_018266095.1 Deltaproteobacteria bacterium | reverse complement strand
GATGACCACGCTCGCGGCCCTGCTGGGCGGGCTTCCCCTCGCGCTGGGCACGGGCATCGGCGCCGAGCTGCGCAGGCCCTTGGGCATCGCCATCGTCGGCGGGCTCATCCTCTCGCAATTGCTGACGCTCTTCACCACGCCGGTCGTGTATCTGGCGCTCGACAAATTCACCAAGAAGAAGCACGCGTTGCACGGATCGGACGCCGCGCCGGCCGCGCCTGTGACGAGCGCGTGAAATAGCGCCGCGCGCACTGCGTGAATGGAGCTCCACCTTTGATGGGAGGCCCCTTTGCGCCGTCTTGCGACCACCACACTCCTCGGCTCACTCGCGTTCGCGTGCGCCACCGCTGCACCGAAACCCAACGACGGCGCGGCTGCGTCGGGGAGCGAGGCCGCTACGTTGTCGCAGGCGGCGGCGCTGATCGCGGGCCCGGCGGAGGGCTTCACGGCTGCGTGCACGGCCACCATCGACCGCGCCAAGGCTGGGATCGCGGCGATCAAGGCGGCGCCCGCGCCGCGCGACACCGAGAAGACGCTCGAGCTCTATGACAGCGCCACCGCGGGCCTCAACGACATGGATTCGGATTCGGAGATCGCGCGCAACGCGAGCACGGATCCGAAGCTGCGCGCCGCGGCTGAAGGCTGCGATCAGCAGATCCAGGCGTACGTGACGGACTACCAGCTCGATCGCGCGCTGTATGACGCGCTGGCCGGGCTCGACCTGTCCGCGCAGGATGAGGCGACGAAGTTCTGGATGCAGCGCGAGCTGCGCGAGTACCGCCGCACCGGCATCGATCGCGACGAGGCCACGCGCGCGAAGGTGAAGGCGCTCAACGACGAGCTGGTGACCATCCAGCAGGAGTTCACGCGCAACATCCGCGAGGGCACGCGCAGGATCGAGCTCGACCCGAAGGACCTCGACGGCATGCCCGACGACTACAAGAAGGCGCACCTGCCGGGCGCGAACGGGAAGATCACGATCACGACGGACTATCCCGACTACTACCCGTTCATGTCGTACGCGAAGAGCGCGGCGGCGCGCGAGAAGGCGTGGCGCGCGTTCAACAACCGCTCGGCGCCCGAGAACTTGCCGGTGCTCTCGAAGATGCTGGAGAAGCGCTATGAGCTGGCCACGCTGCTCGGCTACGCGAACTGGGCCGACTACATCACCGAGACCAAGATGATCGGCTCGGGCAAGGCGGCGGGTGACTTCATCGACAAGATCGCGGCGGCTGCGGGCTCGCGCATGGAGGCCGACAAGGCGCGGCTCCTGGCGCGCAAGCAGAAGGACGATCCCAAGGCCACCGTGCTCTATCCGTGGGACAGCGGCTTCTACAGCGACCGCGTGAAGGCCGAGCAGTACAGCTTCGACACGCAGGCGGCGCGGCCGTACTTCGAGTTCTCGCGCGTGCAGCAGGGCGTGCTTGACGTGTCGGCCAAGCTGTTCGACGTGCAGTGGAAGAAGGTCACGGGCGTGAAGACGTGGCACCCGGAGGTGGACGTGTTCGACGCGTACCGCGGCGGCCAGATGCTGGGCCGCGTGTACCTCGACCTGCATCCGCGCGAGGGCAAGTTCAAGCACGCCGCGCAGTTCACGCTCGTCACCGGCCAGGAGGGCGTGCGCTATCCGGAGGGCGTCCTGCTCTGCAACCTGCCGAACCCGGGCGCGACGCCGGCGCTGATGGAGCCGTCGGACATGGAGACGCTGTTCCACGAGTTCGGGCACCTCGTGCACCACATCCTCGGTGGGCACGTGAAGCGCGCGGCGAACTCGGGCGTGCGCACCGAGCAGGACTTCGTGGAGGCGCCGTCGCAGATGCTGGAGGAGTGGACGCGCGACGCGGCGATCCTGCGCACGTTCGCCAAGGACTACCGCACGGGCGAGCCGATCCCGGAGGCGCTGGTCGAGAAGATGCGCGCGGCCGAGGAGTTCGGGAAGGGCATGGGCGTGCGCACGCAGATGTTCTACGCGGCCACGAGCCTGCACCTGCACGATCGCGATCCGCGCGGCCTCGACACCACCAAGCTCGTCGCCGAGCTGCAGAGCAAGTACTCGTCGTTCCCGTACCAGGAGGGCACGGCGTTCCACGCGGCCTTCGGGCACCTCGAGGGCTACTCGGCGGTCTACTACACGTACATGTGGTCGCTCGTGATCGCGAAGGACCTGTTCACGGCCTTCGAGCAGAAGGGCATGTTCGATCCGGCGACGGCGGAGCGGTACCGCAAGACGATCCTGGAGCCGGGCGGCGCGAAGCCGGCGTCGGCGCTGGTGAAGGACTTCCTCGGACGCGACTCGGACTTCAAGGCGTACGCGGCCTGGTTGAACCGTTAGCGAAGAGCAAGAGCTTCACAGGAAGGAAAGAAGGAAGGGGGCGGCTCCATGTTTCCAGGAGCGCACCCTCTTCGCTTTTCGGCTCGATGCCTCGGCAGACAGCACACAGGATCGGAGAAGAAGAAGGCTCAAATCCTTCCTTCTTTCCTTCCTGTGAAGCAGTTGCAGTTGCTCTTAAGGCGCGTCGACCTCAGCCGTGAACGCTCCGTTCGCGTTGCCGTTCTTGTCCACGAACGCGCCCGCCGCGACGGTCAGCGTGTAGTGCCCGGTGACCACCGTCGACGTGCCGCGCAGGCCCGGTCCGTCGCCGGGGGCGAAGTGGTCGCCGCTCGGGTACGTGGTGCCCTGCGGCGCGAGCGAGATCGTCTGCGGGCCGTTCGGGCCGGTGAGCGTGGCGGCGACTGCGGCGGTGCCGGGCTCGACGGGCGCGAAGGGCGCCACGTAGCGCGCGTCGGTCAGGCGGAAGCCGTCGAGCTGCCAATCGCCGTTCGGCTCGGGCGCGTACGTCGGCGTGCGCGCGGGGTAGAGCGGGAGCAGATCGATGCTCAGCGTGCCGCTCGCCACCGCGAGCTTGCTCTGGAAACCGATGGTGGCCGCGCCGACCGTGAATGGCGCGGTGTCGAGCACGATCGACTGCGCGCTGCCGCTCACCTGCGCGCGGCCGACGAGGTGCAAACGGTAGTTACCCGCGGGCAGGTCGATCGGCGGCTCGTACTGCGCGGTCCACGTGTGCGAGCGCTGCGAGGCCTGCGGCTGCGCCTTGAACGTGGGCGACGCGGAGTAGAAGAGCGGGATCTCGCCGCGCAGGCTGCTCACCGGGATCCAGCCGTTGATGAGCACGTCGCTGTAGGTGCCGCCGCCCGCGTCCTTCTGCAGGCGCACCTCCGGATTTCCCAGCGCGGGATCGCCGGCGAAGAAGGT
>JAFEBC010000312.1 GCA_018266095.1 Deltaproteobacteria bacterium | reverse complement strand
CACCGTGCGCGTGAGGTCCTTCTCCAGCTCCGTGTTGGTGAGCCGCACCTTGTGCTCGCCGGCCGGCAGCTTGACCGCCTCGGGCAGCGGCGTGACGCCCACCTCGCGGCCGTCGATCTCGACCTTCGCCCACGGACGCACCTGGATGACGAGGTCGCCCTTGGCGGCCACGGTCGGCGGCGGCGGGGCCTCCTGCTCGCGCATGACCACCACCGCGGGCGCCTGCTGCACGGGCGCGGCGGGCGGCGGCGGGACCGGCTTCTCGACCTTGGTGATCTTCTGCGGCGCGGGCCTCACCGGCTCCTGCACCGGCGGGGCGACGGGCGGCGGCGTCTCCACCACGGGCGGCTTCACGGGCTCGGGCGGCGGCGCGGGCGGCGGGGTCACCGTCTTGGGCACCGCGATGCGCTCGACGGCCACGGGCTGCGCGTCGTCGGTGTTGGCCTGGCTGTGCGTCATCACCACCGCGGCCGTGCCCGCGGCGCCTCCGATGACCACGAAGGCGATGAGCGCGTAGAGCCAGGTCTTGCTCTTGGGCTGCTCCTGCCCCACGCCGCCCGGCATCATCAGCGTGCCGGCGTCGGTGTTGCCGGAGCTCTCCTGCCCCTGCGGAGCGAGCGCGGCCGCCTGCGGGCCCACGCTGGGCTGCGCAGCGCCCGTGCCGAACGTCTCCTCCTCGATCGCGCCCATCTCCGACGCGGTGCCGTCGCTCGCGGCCGAGGTGTCCGGCGGCGCTGAGTAGGCCTTCACGAAGTCGGCGATGCGGGCGTTGGTGATGCTCTGGCCCAGCGCGACCACCAGCGCCTCGAGGTCCGTCTGCAGCTCGGCGCAGCTCTGGTAGCGGCTCTCGCGATCCTTGGAGAGCGCCTTGTGGACGATGCGCACCATCTCTTCGGGCGCGTCGTCGCGCAGCTCGTTGAGCGGGGGCGGCTCGGTGGTCATGATCGCGCCGATGAGCGCGACCTCGTTCGGCGCGTCCCACGGCCGCTTGCCGCCGAGGAGCTCGTACAAGACCACGCCCAGCGCGAACACGTCCGTGCGCCGGTCCAGCGGCTCGCCGCGGAGCTGCTCGGGCGGCATGTACGCGACCTTGCCCTTGAGCGTGCCCGTGCGCGTGGCGCCCGAGGAGTTGGCGGCCTTGGCGATGCCGAAGTCCACGACCTTCGCCGTGCCGTTCCGGTGCACGAGGATGTTGTCGGGCGAGATGTCGCGGTGCACGAGCCCGAGCGGCGAGCCGTCCTTGTCGGTCAGGTCGTGCGCGTACTGGAGGCCCGCGGCGGCCTGCGCGACGATCTTGCAGACCTCCGGAATCGGCAGGAGCTCATTGAGCTCCGCGGCGCGCTTGGCGACGGAGCGCAGGTTCGGCCCGTCGATGAACTCCATCGCGATGAAGTAGTTCCCGTTCGCCTCGCCCAGGTCGAAGATGCTGACGATGTTCGGGTGATCGAGCTGGCTCGCGAGCCGCGCCTCGTTCAGGAACATCTCGACGAACTGCTTGTCGCGCGCGAGGTGCGGCAGGATGCGCTTGAGGCACACCTGCTTCTCGAAGCCCGCAGCGCCGGCCTGCTTGGCGAGGTAGACCTCGGCCATGCCGCCAGCGGCGATGAGCTTGACGAGCTTGTACTTCCCGAGCGGTGTGGTCATCGTGAGAATCCTACTCTACTTCACCCCACCGGGCTTCATGACGCCGATGAAGGGGACGTTGCGCATCTTCTCGCCGTAGTCGAGGCCGTAGCCGACGACGAAGAGGTCCGGGATGGTGAACCCCAAGTAGTCGATGTCGATCTTGGTGCGGGCGCGCGCGGGCTTGTGCAGGAGCGCGCAGATCTTCGCGCTCGCCGGGTGGCGGGTGGCGAGGTTGTCGAGCAGGTAGCGCATGGTCAGGCCGGTGTCGACGATGTCCTCGATCACCAGCACGTGCTTGCCCTGGATGGGCTTGGTGAGGTCGCTCGTGATCTTGACGACGCCCGAGCTCTCGGTGGCCTCGCCGTAGGAGGACAGGCCGATGAAGTCGATGCTGAGCGGCAGGTCGATGGCGCGGACGAGATCCGCGAAGAAGAGCGTGGCGCCCTTGAGCACGCAGACGAGCACGAGCTCTTTCCCCGCGTAGTCCTTGGCGATCTGCGCGCCCAGCTCGGCGATGCGGGTGGCGAGGGCTTCCTTGGAGTGGAGGACGTCGAGGGGCTCGGCGATCTTCATGGAGGCTCCTGGCGGGTGGCGCGGCGTGCGCACTCATAGCCTTGATGTGGCGCCGAGGGAAGCGCGCGCGCACATGGACGAAACAGGCACTCTGCGGCTACGTTTTGCTGTTCATGCAGGCCGTGTCGCCATGGGTGGAGCTGCGCAGGCGGGGGGTCCTCGGGGCTCTGGCTGCGTATGTCGTCGTGGTGGCGGGCGCGCTGCAGCTCGCGGATGTCGTGTCGCACGGCCTGGATCTGCCGTCGTGGACGATGAAGCTGATGATCTGGCTGTCGGTCGCGGGGCTGCCGGTCGTGGGCGTGATCTCTTGGTTCTACGACTTGACCAAGGCGGGCCTCGTGCGCACGGAGGCGCCGCGCGAGCGCGTCGTGGGCGGCTCGCCGCCGCTGGTGCAGATGCCCTCGCCGGTGCAGGGACAGACGCCGCAGCAGACGCCCGGTGGCAGCAAGCCGATGGACGGCGCGGCCTTGAACGCGGACTCGGCGCCGCTCGCGGGGCGCTATCGCATCGAGCGCGAATTGGGCTCGGGCGGGATGGGCCGCGTGCTGTCGGCGCACGACGAGAAGCTGGGCCGGCGCGTGGCCATCAAGGTGCTCACGGGCGCGCACGACGCGGGGCGGCTCGCGCGGTTCTCGCAGGAGGCGCGGGCGGCGGGCGCGCTGGAGCATCCGAACGTCGTGGCCGTGTACGATCTCGGCGAGCACGAAGGGGCGCCGTTTCTCGTCACCGAGCTGCTCGACGGCGCCACCCTGCGCGAGGTGGTGAACAAGGGTCCGCTCGAGCCGGAGATCGCGCGCAAGCTCGCGGTGCAGCTCGCGCGCGGGCTCGAGGCGGCGCACGCGCGCGGCGTGGTGCACCGGGATCTCAAGCCGGAGAATCTGTTCCTCACGCGCGACGGGCGGCTCAAGATCCTGGACTTCGGGCTCGCCAAGCTCACCGGGCCGACCGAGGAGCCGCGCGGGCCGGGGCTGACGGCGACGGGCGCGATCTTCGGCACGCCGGGCTATCTCGCGCCGGAGCAGGCGAAGGGGCTCTCGTCGGATTCGCGCGCGGACATCTTCGCGGTGGGCGCGGTGCTGTACGAATTGTTGAGCGGGCGGCGCGCGTTCCCGGGGAGCACGCTGGTCGAGGCCGGGCACGCGGCGCTGACGCAGGAGCCACCGCCGTATGGGCGCGCGATCCCGCAGGACCTGGCGCGCATCGTGGCGAGGTGCCTGGAGAAGGATCCGGCGAAGCGCTTCGCGGACGGCGCTGAGCTGGTGAAGGCGCTCGAGCGCGTGGAGCTCGCGGTCCTGGCTGGAATGGACGCGCAGGCCATCGAAGGGCCCAGCTTGAGCGAGCGCTGGGCCGGGCTGCCGCAGTGGTTCAAGAACGCGCTCTACGTCGTGGTGATCCTGGGCGTGGGCTCGGCGCTGTTGGACCTGCGGCCCGGCGCGCGCAATCGGGCGGCCCAGAAGAAGTGGGAGCAGCAGGTGCTTGAGGACGCGATGCGCGAGGGCCGCATGACGCCGGTGCAGCCGATGTCGCCCGTGTCGCCGGTCGCGCCGATGGCACCGACGCCGCCCATGATGGGTGCGCGAGGCGGGACGCGCGGGACGCCGATCCCCACGCCGCGCCCGATGCCGTCGCCGCACGCGATGCCGACGCCGCCGACTGCGCACGAGGAGGAGCGCGGGCTCGACGACGACACCCCGCCCGACGCGGACGCCGAGCTCGACAAGGCGCAGGCCGAGCTGGAGAAGCAGGCGGTGAAGCTCCCGCAGCTCAAGGCCGTGCAGGAGCAGATCAAGGCCGCGATCGCGTCGCAGAAGCTCAACAAGCTGACGAGCCGCAGCGGCGTGCTCACGGGCGCGCACTCGCTGGCGATGGCGGGGCAGT